>JAFZNF010000201.1 GCA_017553025.1 Clostridia bacterium
AGAGAAAATGCTTTTTACCACATACCTCGTGTAATTCCACGCCTCAGGAACAACATTAATCAGGGTGATTTCCTCGCGCCTTGCCTCAAAACCTATTATATAACGCTTATCCGAATAGCTTTTCCCTATCATTTCGGCAGGTATGCCGTTTTCACCGTATTCTACCGTATAACTCTCTTCAATTCCGTTTACCGTATCAGAAATTTCCGCACCGCTTTCTCCATATTTTACGGTTACTTCACTAAGCGACGGTACTACATTAAACTTGATTTTCTCGCCGTTTCTTTTTACCACAATTTCCGAAAGTGCGGTTTCTGCGTTAAATTCGTTTGTATAAAGCGCAATATCGTTATAAATGCTGATTTTATGCCCGTTTACGGAAATTACCCTGTCACCAGGCATAACGCCTGCCTCTGCAAGATGTGAGCGCTCATCAATTTTTTCTATAACATTTGTCGCAACAGGACTCATCATTTTTACAACTGCCATAAAAAGTACAAATCCAAGCAAAATGTTAATGACTGCGCCCGCAGAAACAATTAAAAAGCGTTTCCAAAGTTTCTGGTTTGAAAAAGCCTCAGGGTCCGCGCTTTCGCCGTCCTCCCCCTCTAATCTGCAATATCCGCCTATCGGGAATGCGCGCAAGGCATACAGCGTCTTTTTGCCCTGATGTTTTATAAGAGACGGTCCCATACCCACCGAAAATTCCAGCACTTTTACGCCAAGTATTTTTGACACCGCAAAATGCCCGAATTCGTGCAGGGTTATCATAACTAAAAAAACAACTGCCGTTACAATCACTGTAACCAAAAAATCAGCTCCTTAAATATATGCTTTCCTTTATATTTTTGTCAGTTTCAAGTATCTCTCCTATAGTGGGCAAGGGGATATTTTTTGTTTCCTCCATAGCTCTTTTAATCGTTTCCGAAATCTGCAAAAAGCTTATTTTTCCCTCCAAAAACAGCTTTACCGCCGCCTCATCGCTGCTGTTAAAGACAGTAGGCAAAAGTCCGCCCTTTTTCCCTGCCTCCTTTGCAAGCTCTAACGCATAAAAGGTGTCTGTGTCGGGCTTTTCAAAAGTCAAATCGGGGTATTTTCCAAAATCAAGCTCATTATTTTCCATCGGCAGTCTGTCGGGATAAGTAAGAGCATACTGAATAGGAAGACGCATATCTGGTACTCCGAGCTGTGCAATAACTGCATTATCTTCATACATAACTGCAGAATGAAGAACGCTTTGTCTGTGTACAAGCACTTCAATTTGCGAAATATCCACATCAAAAAGCCATTTTGCCTCTATTACCTCAAGTCCCTTGTTTACCAATGTAGCGGAATCTATCGTTACCTTTGTCCCCATATTCCAGTTCGGGTGCTTTAGCGCATCTTTTGGCGAAACATTTATAAGCTCTTCTTTTGTTTTTCCGAAAAAAGGACCGCCTGATGCAGTTAAAAGTATCTTCTTGATTTTTTTCGGATTTCCCTGAAGCGATTGAAAAATTGCAGAATGTTCGCTGTCAACAGGCAAAATTTTAACGCCGTATTCTTTAGCAAGCGCCATAACTATATGTCCGCCCGTGACAAGCGTTTCCTTATTTGCAAGTGCAATATTCTTGCCAGCCTTTATCGCCTCTATCGTCGGCATAAGCCCTGCAATTCCGACAACCGCGGTAACAACCGTCTGCGATTTTTCAAAAGCTGCAGCCTCTAAAAGTCCGTTTTCCCCCGAAACCACCTTTACGTCAAGGTCGGACACACGTACCTTAAAATCACCCGCTTTTTTTTCATCTGCCACACATACGAGTTCCGGAAGAAATTTCCGTGTCTGCTCCTCTAAAAGACGGGTATTTGAATACGCTGAAATGGCACACACCCTTATGCCCTTATTCTTTTCGGCAATTTCAAGAGTTTGTGTGCCTATCGAGCCTGTTGACCCCAACACTGTTATATTATGTTCAAAATCCATTATTATAACCTCACATAGCTAAGGCTAAAAGTAATTTTTCCATTCATTTACATAATAAAATGTTTCATTACATAGTAAACAAACGGTATTGCAAAAAGCACAGAATCAAATCGGTCTAAAAGTCCGCCGTGACCTGGCAGAATTTTTCCGTAATCCTTCTTTTCAAAATCACGCTTAATGCAGGACGCCGCAAGGTCGCCAAGCTGGGACACAATTGATGCAAAAAATCCCAAAAGCGCAAACTTTACTACAACGGATACCATAGGAGTCTTTAATGTCATAACGGCTACCATTATGTAGATATATAAAACGCTCCCTATTGTTGAAAAGAATAAACCGCCTATAGCACCTTCAACCGTCTTTTTCGGGCTTATCTTTTCGGCAAGCTTATGCTTGCCCCAAAGGCTTCCGAACATATATGCGCCCGTATCTGTAAGCCAAGCGCACACAAACGGAAGTATTACTGTATATTTATCAAATCTTTTGCGTGTCACAAACAGCATTGACATCAAAACAGCAATCGCAATTGTCACAAATCCTACCGACAAAACCTTTTTAGACGTGACTTTTCCGTGCATAGCTATCATTGCCAGAACAAATATTATTATAGACGCAACAATTGCAAAAAGCAGTTTTCCTACGGCAAATCCCGCACAAATCAAAAGTGCCGAAAAGTAGCCTGTAAAGCGTAAAAACCTGCCTACGCACATAACCTTATACATTTCATATACCATACCAAGCACTAAAACGGTAACCGCCGCATAAAGTACATAGATATGCGAAAGTACAACTGCAAAAAACAAAGCTGTGCCTATAAATGACGTTAATAATCTTTTTCCCATTTTCAAACTCCTCCGTATCTTCTGTTTCTTGACTGATATTCCAAAATTGCGTTGTGCAAATCGCTGACCGAAAAATCGGGCCAAAGCGTTCTTGTAAAATAAAGCTCCGAATACGCCGACTGCCACATAAGGAAATTGGAAAGCCTTAACTCATTACTCGTCCTTATAATAAGGTCGGGGTCGGGCTGACCGCCTGTATAAAGCTCGGACGAAATCATATCCTCTGTTATATCTCCGATTTGTATTTCACCTGCTTTAGTACGCTCTGCTATTTTCTTTGCCGCCCTCACAAGCTCTTCCCGCGAGCCGTAATTTAAGGCGATATTCATAACAATTCCCGTATTGTTCTTTGTGAATTCCTCGGTTTTTTTAATCTGCGCGCGTATCTCCTCCGAAAGTTCTTCCCTTCCGCCTATTGCACGGATTACAACGTTTTCCTTCGCAAGAGTCCTCTCAGAATCCCTAAGATAGCTCAAAAGCAGGTTCATAAGAAAATTTACCTCTTCTTTCGGGCGTTTCCAGTTTTCTGTGGAAAAAGCATATACGGTTATGTACTTTATTCCCATATTGTTACATTCAGTAACAATTTTTTTTAGCGTATCGGCGCCTGCCTGATGACCTGCGCTCCTCGGAAGTCCGCGTTTTTTCGCCCATCTTCCGTTACCGTCCATAATCACGCCGATATGTTTGGGCAAATTATTCATATCTATTGTTTCAAACCGTTTTCTTCTGCCAAAAAACATATATCAATTCCTTTCATTCAATAAACAGCACACCCCTGCGAAATGCAGGGGTATAAAAATCAAACATCAAGAATTTCTTTTTCCTTTGATGCTGTAATATCATCAATTTCCTTAACAAACTTATCGGTAAGATTTTGAATATCCTTTTCTACGCCCTTAAAATCATCTTCTGTGATTTCAGACGCCTTTTGCTTTTTCTTAAAATCCTCAAGGGCATCGCGCCTGATATTACGTATCTGCACCTTTGCTTCCTCCGAATACTTTTTAACGGTCTTTACGAGCTCTATTCTTCTCTCCTCGGTAAGAGGCGGAAAATTAAGTCTTATAACCTTTCCGTCATTTTGCGGAGCTATGCCTATTTCCGACTTGTTTATCGCCTTTTCTATTTCAC
>JAFZNF010000202.1 GCA_017553025.1 Clostridia bacterium
GTCAGAACGAGCATCTTTGTCCTTGTCCCCGGGGTTATTTTATTGTTAAAGCCGATATTTTCCAATGTCTATACCTTCATTTCTCTAAAAATTACAGAATTCGCTTTCGATTTCCGAAAACGTTACGCCTGTGGGAGTACTCGGATTGATATTTCCCTGCTCGTTAGTGTTTCCGTTTTTCCGTTCTCGTATTTCACGACCAGTCCTCCGAATTTATCCACATCGATTGCTGTGGCGTGGAAAGGATCGTGTTTGAGTCCGCCCTTGAACACATCGATTTTCTTTCCGATTACCATCGATCTGCGCTTGTATTCGTCTATAAACGAGTAATCTCCGTCCTCAATTGCGCTGCAAAGCTCCATTACGCGGGATATAACCTCGGCTGTGAGCTGATTTCGCGAGAAAGAAAAGCTTCCGGGTATAAAACCATAGATACCCTTGATTTCGTCCGGCAAATCGCAATTTGGAGGCGCGGAATTTATGCCGATTCCCACAACTATGCTGTCGATTTTGCCCGTTTCAAAGTTTGTCACGGCTTCAGTCAGTATGCCGCACACCTTTTTACCCTGGTAATAGAGGTCGTTGACCCATTTGATATCTGTCTCGATACCGCACACATCGCTTATGGCTGTGGCAGTCGCTACGCTTGCCATGGTGGTTATGAGTGTGGCCTTTGTTATATCAATTTCGGGGCGAAGTATTATGCTGAGGTATATACCGCTTTGAGGTGGGGAAAAGAAGGAACGTCCCAGCCTGCCTCGGCCTGCGGTTTGGGTGTTTGCCGCCACGCAGGTACCGTGGAGTGCCCCATCTATTGCAAGCCCTTTTGCAACCTTGTTTGTGGACTCTACGCTCTCGTATACAATTACGCGAGGCTGCGGAGTAGCGCGGACATAGCTTGCAATGCCTTGCATAGAGAGGACATCACTGTTTGGATCGAGGCAATAACCTCGATTAGTGCCGGCACTTATCTCATATCCCTCGTCCTGGAGCTGCTTCATTGCCTTCCATACGGCAGCCCTGCTCACGTTTAATGCCTTTGCCAGGGATTCACCCGATATAGTGTTGCCTTTATTCTCTTCCAAGATCAAAAGTACCCTGTCTTTAACTGTGATTTTGCTTCTCATTTTTATTCATTCCTCAAAAACTTTGCGCATTAAAGACAAAACCTAATCTTCGGCACCTACCTATTCACAGATTCTTTCTTTTTTACAACCATAAATGCCGAATTTTTCAACGTAGTAGAGGATATCTCCTCTGTGTACTCGGTTTTGTACAAAATTCCACTTAAAATTATATGACTTTCGAGGCTGTTTGTCAACTAAAATTGATATTAAAGTTTACAATAGCATAAAATGTAAAACGTTGAAATTTCAACACTGAAGCCAAGTGCGTACTTTTATTGATGTGGATAAATTCGGGGGCAGCAAGCCGCAAAGATTCATATTTCAAGGCGAAAACCGCATATGATATTTTTGAAAAATGGTAAACTTTTGTGGATAACTCGGTTTACCATATACAGAACACACAAACGTTGAAATTTCAACGGTTTAATGACTTTTTGAGCAAAAACTTGAATGGAAATTTAAAACCCCGTTCCGAGGCCGGATGCCGAGAAACGTTGAAATCTCAACAAACCCGCAAAATGAAAGTTGACGTCCGTAAAAGAGGGGAAAAGCTCCGGAATCTTTTAAATAGGCAAATCTCTTTTATATGCCCTACAGACTACAAAAATTACAATCTTTATGTTGTAATATGTATAAAATTTACAATTTTAGGCAAACGCGCCCAAAATCCGCAAATGCATTGAAAATACTGTGGTGTGCACAAATGAAAATGCTGGCATATCGGATATATAATATCAAACTTACAATATACCCGCCCAAACCCGCGTAAAAACAACAATGTTTATGCAGGTTTTATGCAAAAAGCCGCA
>JAFZNF010000203.1 GCA_017553025.1 Clostridia bacterium
AAATATTTAATTATTTAACTATTTTTTATTTGCTAAATTTTTATATTTTTCTTCTAAGAAATATATATCTTTACTACTCATAAATAGAAGTACAGAGTTTTTATATTGTAGTAGTTTATCTGCTGTATCAAGTGTTATCTCTTCATCTCCGAATGAAACCTTTATATTGTAATTTGGGTTTTTAGTGCGGAATTTCTTAAATCCCTTTACAGGATCAAGCTGTCTCATTCTTATGCCAAGAGCAATAAACATTGCAAATATCACGGAAAGACAGGTTATCATAACGCCGTTTGCCGAATGTGTTGCAAAAGTATTCAATACAATTGACAAAGCCACCACTAAAAAAACGATACCTGTAAATATCATGACATTCTTCAGTTTTTTGTATGCTGCGGAATTTCTTATGAGAGCAGAGTAATGCCTGATATCAAAATCCTTAACCTCGATTTTCATAATAAAACTCCTACATTATCTATACATTTCTAAACAAACAGGCTCTATTTCAGTGCAAATCATCTTTTTTTCCGGACATAAAAAAGCCCTTGCAGAGGATTTGCAAGGTCGGTGCGGCGGATAATCCGAAAACAAAAACAGCCCCGAATTTTTTCGGGGCGTTTCTGGTGGGAGAGGATGGATTCGGACCATCGAAGCTGAAAAGCAACAGATTTACAGTCTGCCCCCTTTGGCCACTCGGGAACTCTCCCATTGATTAGATTGTTTTTGCATCAAGGCAAAATAATGGAGCTGGTGGACGGACTCGAACCCCCGACCTGCTGATTACAAATCAGCTGCTCTACCAACTGAGCTACACCAGCGTTTAACGCTTAATTATTATATCACATCTTTTTTGAGTTGTCAAGTACTTTTTTGAATTTTTTCAAAAAAAGTTCTGGTCGAGGCGACAGGACTCGAACCTGCGGCATCTTGCTCCCAAAGCAAGCACTCTACCAAACTGAGTTACGCCTCGGATACTCCTAAACTGCGTCCTTGACAGACAGCTTTTATATTATATCAAAGCGACGTCGAATTGTCAAGACCAAATCTCGGTTTTTGTATAACTGCACAATATTCAACATTTTTCTGCGCGTTAATTGTTCAAGCGACAAAAAAGGGAGCTTTAAGCTCCCTCAGAAGTCATTAGTCCTTGATATCGTCTACGATATCTTCAGCAGCGTCCTTAATATCCTCTACAACATCTTCTGCCTTGTCCTTTATCTCCTCGGCAGCGTCCTTTGCATCATCGCTGATCTCGAAGTCGATGCTCTCGTCTGTATCAAAATTGTCGAAATCATCGTAATCATCGTCGTCATAATCTGAACCCGAACTCTTATCCTTGAGAGCCTGTGCTGCGACATATCCAACGGCAGCTGCTGTACCGGCAGCTAAAATAGCAACTAAAAACTTATTCATTTTATTTTTCCTCTTTTCTCCGCAAGAAATAGTACTTACCGAACCGCTTGCGATCGGATTACGATAATCTATAAATTATTATAACATACTTTTTTTGCAATTTCAACTCTTTACATATTATTTGTTAAAAACATCAAAATTGAAAGGGCTGTTATTGGTGCTGTTTCACAACGGAGTATTCTTTTACCCAGCCAGACCTGCACAGCACCGATATTTACTGCGGATTCTGCCTCTTCTTTGTCAAATCCGCCCTCACTGCCTATAAACAGTCCCACAGTCTTTGCACCGTCAAGCTTTACATCTCCGAAGGATACGCCGCCCTCTTCCTCGTAAAGCAGGATATTTCTGTCAAGCTGCTTCATCATTTCAAGGGCTTCCTTAAGGCTGACCATCGGTGTGACCTCAGGTATCACACCTCTGCCCGACTGTTTTGCAGCTCCCTCCGCTATTTTATTAAGACGGGGCAGCTTTTTCTTTGTAAAGTCCTTTTCATCGGGACGGGATACACAGCGTCTTGTAAGCACGGGAACTATCCTCGAAACCCCCCGCTCCACACTTTTCTGGATTATATACTCCAGCTTATCCAAGTTCGGAACCGCCTGAAACAGAGTCACCTCGATATCGGGC
>JAFZNF010000204.1 GCA_017553025.1 Clostridia bacterium
CGTCCCAATTGGTTGATTGAGGCCAGTATTCATCTACCCTGTGAATATCAACTTTGGGATTTCCTGAGGGACGAGTGCGAAGAGCTGGTGCACCCGGCTTAGCCGGTCCTTGATACGCGGTTATATTAATATATGCATTAACAATCCTTGTTGTATCTCCAATGTTCGGCAAGTTATTGAATTTTATTAAGCTTCTAAAAATTCTTCCTAAAGCGTCTACACCAACGACAAGGTCTTCAGCATTATAATCAAAGTCGTGGTTCTGCTCCTGCATCATATCAATATCCCAAATCTGATTTCTTATTTGGCTTGAAAGCGTTGTAGGGTCTATAACAATCGGGTATACCCGTTCCGGAGAGTTAATCCATTCCTCGTCCGGAGTTATAACTGCTTCGAAACCGTTTTCTGTTTCAGTAACTTCCATTTTGACGTCGTCGGAACGGTATTTCTGCGCGTCAAACATATACGGTTTTTCTATGTAAAAAACAACCGTTTCAGTATCTTCTTCGTTATATAGTTCAATATCGCCTTCGTCGGTAACCCGGTATTTTAAGCCGTGTGTGTTATATTGAAAACTGAACTGTTTGGGAGCATTTTCGTCTTTGAGGACTATGTTTTCTTTAACACCATTTGCATTTGTTACATAGGTAATGTCAGTTGAATCAAGTACATCATCATATTCAATACAACTGGTTATATTCTCTAATTCGGTTGTTTTTTTATCCGAATTGCTCCCGGATTTGGAGCTTTTTGCAGACGATACATTGTTTTCTTTCAACGACCAAGAGATTTTATTCTCTCCCTTTTCCATAAAAGCGAGTTCGCTGTCACCGCTTTCCGCCAAAAAAGAAACGCTGAAACTGTTGCTTTTATTTCTGTATAGCTTTTTATCGTTATCAGTATCGATAATTTCAACTAAACTGTTATCGATATCCTTCATAGCCCCGTTAGCATCAACAAAATGAACGGGTTGACCGTATTGAGCGACAGTTATACTGCAGTCATCCATAAGAAAGTATTTTTCATTAAGTGCCCTTTTTTCGGATAATTCGCAAATGATTTCAGGCTCTTTTTCTGATTCGTTTTTTGTATCTGGAACAACCGTACTACTTATACCCGGATTTGTTTCTTCCGCAAACACAGGTATGCTCGGAATAACGGTTCCCAACATAACAAAAGACAGAATAACCGATATAATCTTTATGCATATCCAAAAATGCTTTTTAACACCTGAGTTTTTCATAGTCCTCTCCAAAATATATTTATTGATGAGTAAAAAGTTTATCAACGCATGACAAACTGCTCACACATTTCACTATAACATACGGTAAGGCTGATGTCAACAAAAGACAAAAGGCAGGATCACAGGGGACGGTTCTATGTGTTGAAGATTAAACAACAGAACCTGCTCTCGGCGTTTTTTACCCCCCGATAGAATAAAACAGGGCGTCAAGCCCTGTTTTTTTATTCCTGACTTATAACCGAATATCCGAACGGCGGGAGAGTCAGTGCGCCGCTGTCGGCTTTTACACCGAAAACCCTTTTACTCTTAATAAACTCATCAGGTAACGAAATACTTTTGCTCTCTTCCCCGCGATTCACGGCGATAAAAGCACACGTTTCTCCGCTTTTTCTGATAAAGGCAAACAGGTCTCCGTCAGCACAAAACGGGATAAAACCGCCGTCTTTGAAAGCAGACGACGAACGTCTTACAGCGCCAAGCCCGCGATAAAACTCCAAAAGGTCCTCATTTTCCGCGCCCCAGGGGTACGTTGCCCTGCAAAACGGGTCGCCGAAGCCCTCAATGCCCGCTTCGTCACC
>JAFZNF010000205.1 GCA_017553025.1 Clostridia bacterium
ATTATTATTATATTTTAGGATATATCATAATAGTTTCTGTGCCGGAAACAGCCTTTTCGACAAGTCCGTCAAAATCAAGACGGCTTTCGCTTTTCTCAATAGACGAAATTTTTGACTGTGTTGTAGGATTTTTGGGAGTAAATACCGTACAGCAATCCTCATACGGAAGAATTGAGGTTTCAAATGTGCCGATTTTTTCAGCACGTTCAATTATTTCAGTTTTATCCATACCTATTAACGGTCGCAGTACGGGCATTTTCACAACAGAATTTGTTACGTTAAGCGCCGCAAGCGTCTGTGACGCCACCTGACCTGCGCTCTCACCCGTGATAAGCGCCTGAGAGTCATTCTCTTCTGCAATGATTTCCGCAATTTTCATCATAAATCTGCGCATTAAAAGCGTCATATGCTGCTCCGGACAATTATCCCTTATCGCAAGCTGAATTTCTGTAAACGGGACTATATGCAGTTTTATTGAAGATGTATACCTTGCCAGAATGGACGCAAGCTCCATAACCTTTTCTTTCGCTCTTTCGCTTGTGTAAGGATAACTGAAAAAGTTCACCGCCTCAATTTGTGTTCCGCGTTTTGCCATCATATGCCCTGCTACGGGACTGTCAATTCCGCCCGATAAAAGCAGGGTTGCGCGTCCGCCAGTCCCTTGGGGCATACCGCCCTGACCTTTTAGTCTGTTTTCTCGGCAGTATACATAAGCGTCTTTCTCGCGTACTTCGACTTTTACCGTAATTTCAGGGTTATGCATATCGGCTTTAAGTCCTGCAATGTTATCGTCCAAAAATCCGCCGACTTCAATGGCTATCTCTATTGAGTTCAGCGGAAATGCCTTATCCGAGCGCTTAGCCTCCACCTTAAAGCGTGTACCTGGTGTCAGGTCTTTTTGGCAGTATTCCTTTGCCACCTCACAGATAGAGTTTATATTCTTGTCACAAGCACGCGCCTTAACAATTGAAACTATACCGAAAACCATAGTAAGCCTGTCTGCAACAAGGTCAATTTTGTCCTCCTCCAAAACCTCGACATATACCGTTGCCTGAGCTGCATTTATCTTTGTTTTAGCTATATTTTTAAGGGCATTAGACATATTTTCTATAAGGATTTTTTCAAAGCGCGACCTGTTTCCGCCCTTTAGGATAATCTCCCCGTATTTTACCAAAAGAATTTCTTTCACAAGCTGTTACCTCACATATTTTCTGATTTTTTCCACTTCTTCTTTTATAGCGCAAACTACATAGTCTGCATCAAAATCCTCATCACAAAAACTAAAGCGTATTGCACCGTCGATATTTTTACGGCTTACGCCCATAGCTGTCAGAACGTGGCTCGGCTGTGGCTTATTTGATGAGCAGGCAGAGCCTGTCGAAACAAAAATTCCTCTCATTTCTAAGCTGTGCAAAAGAATTTCCGCCTTTATCCCCGAAAATGATACATTAAGTATATATCCGCTGTTTTCCAAAGTGCCGTTTACAGTGGCATTTGGGACATTTTCAAGGATTTTTTCCATTAAAACTGTACGCTTTTCCTGAC
>JAFZNF010000206.1 GCA_017553025.1 Clostridia bacterium
ATCCCAAAAAATATGCCCTTTGCAATCTGACCTTTTGATATCTTTTATTTTTTCTCCTCACCTTTTTGCATTTCGCTTATTTTATAGTCATAAGCCTCCTCTTGGGTTTTATGTTCATACTTTCCTCCGATTGCATTTATAATATCCTCAGTTAAAACTGCATTTTCAATTATGCCTCTTGCCATACGGCAGGCAGTTGTCGTGTAAAAGTAATTGTTAAGGAAGAATTCACGTTTTTCCCCTATTGACGTTACCGCTCCGTCAAACAAAAGCGCACAGCGGTCTGCAAACTCCGCGCAGAAATCCAAGTCGTGGGAAACCATTATTACCGTTGCTCCTCCGCGCTTTAAATCTTGCAAAATTCTTGCAAAAATCCTTTTAAAGTGTGCGTCCATACCCTTGGTCGGCTCGTCCATAACAAGTATCTGCGGTTTTTTCAAAAGTATCATAGCAAGCGCAGTCCTCTGTTGTTCGCCTCCCGACAGGTCATAGGGGTGATTTTCAAGCAAATCATCAATTACGCAAAGACGGGCAATTTTAAGTATTTCCTGCTCCCGTTCCTCTTTTGTCAGCTTTTTATCGATCATTTCCATAAGCTCAAGAAAAACTGTCTTTTTTGCAAACAGACTCTTCGGCTCCTGCGGCAGTACTCCCAAAAGTCCCTCGTACAGGTCTGGTATTTGGGATATCTTTCTGCCTTTTATATAAATTTCGCCTCTTTTTGGGGTATTTATACCCGAAATCAAGGAAAGCGCCGTTGTTTTTCCCGTTCCGTTACCGCCCAAAATTGCCATAATTTCACCGTCAAAAACCGTTAAATTCAGGTTTTTTATGATATCTTTCGATGTCCTTTCATACCTGAAAAACACCTCTTTTAGCTCTATAACAGGTTTTTGATATTCTGATGCATTGTTTTCAATGTTAATTTGGGCAGGCTTATTTTTCTTAGTATATTCTGAAAGCCACTCTCTTGCCTCCGAGATTGTAAGGGGGGATACGCCCTCATTTTCCACGCTTTCATACACTTTTACACTCGTTGGCATTGACTCATATATTTCAAACTTGCTTTCCTTTAAAGTTCTGCCAACCCCACGCGGTGTACCCTCTGCAATTATTCTTCCGTTTTCCATAACAACGGCTTTATCGGATATTGCAAATGTTTCTTCCAGGCGGTGTTCTGCAAGAATTACGGTAGTTCCGAGTTCCTTATTGATTTTCCCGAGCATCTGCAAAAATTCGCTTGCCGCTATCGGGTCAAGCCTTGATGTCGGCTCGTCCAAAACTAAAACCTCAGGGCGCATAACCATAACCGAGGCAAGATTTAGTATCTGTTTTTGACCGCCTGAAAGCTCTGATGTTTTTTTATAAAACCAATCCTGTATTCCGAAAAAGGACGCCATTTCCGAAACTCTTGCCCGCATTTGCTGCAATTCAACGCCCATATTTTCAAGTCCGAAAGAAAGCTCGTGCCATACCTTATCCGTTACAATCTGATTTTCGGGGCTTTGCATAACAAACCCGATATCTGCCGCTAACTTTTTTTCATCTGCGGTCTTTATATTTTCACCGCAAAATATAATATTTCCCGACAGCTCGCCGTGCGGTGAAATTGCTGGCTTTAAAAGTCTTAAAAGTGTTGTTTTTCCGCAACCCGATTTTCCGCAGATTGTTACAAATTCACCCTTTTTAAATGATATATTTATATTTTCAAGCGCCTGTTTATCCCCATTCGGATATTTAAAGCCGATGTTTTCTAACTTGTATATTTCCATCTTCTTAGCTCCGTTATCTCAATTATTGCAGGCAAAAGTAAAAGAAAAAGCTCCGATAGGTATACAGAAATTGCATAAAGTGAAATTTCTGCCGATTTTACGTAAGGAAAACAGGTAAAATCAAATATGCCAAGCATACTCCCCAAAATTACATATGCCGACATTAACAAAATAACAAAAAGCGCCTTTTTATCGCGTTTTGTGAAAGAATAAATTGAAAATGCCGTGCGCTTTGATGTGCCAAACCCGCGCGATTTCATAGAGTCTGCCGTTTCTATCGCGTTTTCAATGCTCCACGTAATCATTACGGAAAAAATGGAAAGTCCGCTTTTAACTCTTTTTATGAGATTTTTGTCCCGAGTACTCCTGCCGATACATTTTTGCGCCTTTGACACAGCTTTTATCTGCTCTCGGAACTTTGGCACAAGCCTCAGAGTCATTGAAAATATCAGGGACAGCGACGGTATGATTTTTCCAAAAAGGTATATCAGCTTATCACTCGTCATAATTTCATTAAAGCAAGAGAAAAACAGTATTACCGAAAGTACCATACCCGCCGCAATAAGTCCGAAAAAAACCGACTCCAGTGTGAGCGGATTTCCGCTCGCAAGGTACATAAGTATAGTCACACCCTGATGATTAAATGCAGGATTTATAATAGCCATAGAAAGAAACAGCATCGGCATTAAAACAATATTTTGGCGCAGCGCTTTCCTTCCTTTCAAAAGAGCTAAGAGCACAAATGCCGAAAAAAAGGCAATAAAAAGCGAAATGGGATTAAAGTGCGCACAGGTAAACAAAAATGCAAACAAAAAGTATGTAAAAATTACCGACGGGTGATACTGCGAAAACTCATTCATCATAAGTGCCCTGCCCTTTAGTATATTCTCCGCCGACATCTTTGCCCAAATCACAAGTATAGACAAATTCAACCCTGTCGCCCTGCTTTAAAATGTATTTTGAACAGCCAAAGTTCGGAAACTCGCCGTTTACTTTATACATCCAACCCGAAAGCTCACCTGCGTCAAATTCATAAATATTTCCTATCCCCTCAATATATACGCTTCCATAAACAGGTGTATTTACAAATTCCAGATGTATTTTGTTATTTTTCATCTCACGCAAAAGCAGGTCAAAAACACTCTCGCCATCTAAAAAAGCTACTTTTTTCTCAGGAAAAATAACACCGTCTTTAGGCAGAATATCAAGCTTTCGCTCATCAAACTGCGAAATGTTCGCAAAAATGGTATCACACCTTACACAAAGTGTGCAGAAAAGCTCTGCTTTTTCTTCAGTTTCCGCTTGCGGAAATTCTTTTTCTTCTGCCCCTTCCTTTTCTTGCTCGGGCGGTAACTCCTCTTTTGTACTTTCTTCTGTTTCTTCGCCCTGCTCTTGATATACTTCGGAAAGTTCCTCAGTGTAATGAGGCTCAATACTGCTGTTCTCTTTGTTTCCACCCCAAAAATATGCTGTTAGAAGCGCTAAGAAAATCACAAGAACTGTGCATATTTTACCTTTATTTTTATTTATAAAATTCATATTTTCTCCGCCTTTTTAAGCATATTATAAATCATTTGAGCAATTTGCGACCGCATTAAAACTGTCTTTCCCGAAAAATTTATATCATCTAAAATACCCGTATCAAGGCAAAAATCAACAGAGTCTTCCGCCCACACGGATACATCAGGCAATAAAACCGTATCCGTTCTATCCGCAATTTCTTCAATTCCGCATAAATCACTTGCGCGGCTCAAAATCGCCGCAGCCTCTTCTACAGTAATATTTCCGTACGGGTTAAACTCATTTTCCGAAACTCCGAATACAAGCCCGTTTTCATAGGCGCTATTAACATACTCAAAGCACCAATCATCTTTATCAATATCGGAAAAGTACTGCTCCTTTGTTGTACCGAGATTTAAAGCCTTTGTTAAGAGAACGGTAAACTGCGCCCGTGTCAGATTATCCTCAGGTGCAAAAGCATTACTGCCCATTCCGCTTATAATACCCTTTTTGCTGAGTTTTAAAATTGCAGTTTCATTTTTATTTCCTGCTATATCGTAAAACTTACAAGTCCTGAAAATCGGCATTTCGCCGTTTTTTAAATGCTTCTCTGCACTGAGCGCATAAAGTGCCTGCTCTGTCGCCATCAGGTTTGTTTCTCCGCCCAAAGTATGGGAAAATCCCTTGCCCTCTTCATAGTAATCTAAAAGTGCGTCAATGGGAGTTCTTCCGTTTTTGGAAAATGTTTCCGCATCAATACCAAGCGACGATAAAGCGGTAATTACCTGAGATATGCTCTCCGATGACTTTTCACTATATGTTGAAAATCCGCCGTTTTCATCTTGAATTTTTGAAAGAAATGCAAGACTTCTGTCTATCGCCTCCGAAACACCGTATTCTTTAGTATGGCTTGACAGTGCTGTGAGCGCCATTGCAGTGATATCGCAGTCAGGTGCTGTTTCATTCTTGCCGATTGCCCAGCCGCCGTCTTCCAACTGCCGCTCCAGAATATATTCTACATATTTTTGCTTTATTTGGCTATCGCCGTAATTTCCGCTGTCTAAGGCTATAAGCGCCCAGATTGCACCGTTTAAACCCTGCGTTACAGTTTTTTCAAAATCGAAAAGAGGCTCTGTCAAGTCATATCCTGCAACATCTCGGGGATTTTTCCCGATAAGGGTAAGCGCAATAACAACTCTTGCATACTCGGTATATTTTCTGCTGTGCAAAATACCGCTTTTTTCCTTTACTTCAGTTTCAACATTGTTGTAATAAGTGTCAAAATACTCTTTCGGGATTTCATTACCGCTTGCTGAAAGTCCGATAACCGACCATTCGCCTCCTATCGAAGAAATCTGCGGATTTTGTACGGTAGTTAAAATAAAACTGCAAGTATCGGAAAGAATTTTATCCGTTTCCGATACTTGTGCGTGCGTCGAAAATGCAATGAGCGAAAAAACAATTAAAAATGATATTACCTTTTTCATTTTACTGATTTACCGCCTCACAGTATCGCATTAAAAGCGATGCAACCTGGGCTCTTGTTGCTGAATTTTTGGGATTTAATGTATTTTCACTTTCTCCCGCGATAAAGCCTTTCGCATTCGCCCAGGAAATTGCCGCCTTAGCATAATCCGAAACCTCTGCAAAATCTTCAAATTCCGTAATTTTTTCATTAACTGTATTCCCGTCTTGCTGATTATAATATTTTGCAAAATTATATAGAATAACTGCCATCTGCTCGCGTGTTATTTCTGCATCAGGCGCAAAACTGTCATTACTGACACCATTTACAATACCAACCGATGCAGCCCATAAAATGCCATCTGTGTACCATTCTCCGTCCTTGACATCGGCAAACTGTTTGTCTGACTCTGTTTTTTCTGCTCCTGAAAGCCTGTAAAGTACCGAAACAAGCATTGCCCGTGTCATCTTGCTTTCGGGTTCAAAACCTTTATCGGTTCCCGACATAAGATTGTTTTCATAAACAAACTTAACAGCGCTGAAGTGCCAGTCATTTTCCTTTACATCGGCAAAGGTTTCAGGCTCATATGTACGCTTTTGCGGGGTAACGGGTATGTTTTCAGTTATATCTGTATATTGGATATTCTTGACTGAAGAGCCGTTTTTAACTGTATAAAGTTCCGAACCGTAATCATTAGTGTAATCATCAGTAAAATACCACAAAATTGTTGAATTTGCTGTAAGTTTTACACTGTTGCACCCCGAGGTCTGATGAACTCCGTTTACCATATACTGCCAACCCGAACCGTCTCCGTGACCTTTTTCAATAAAACTGTCTATACTTTTTATATATCCCGAATTATCTTCATAGTCTATTCCATTTTCGTCAAGAACCTTTATCGTAGCATCATAAACTGTTTTGTTTTTATCAAGTTTTACCGTCTTGGAAACAAGCTCGTAATACTTATTTGAATTATTCTTATACGTATATTCATTATTACATTCGCCCGCATTATGTACCAATATTTTTACAGTAACAGTGACATCTTCCTCGTTATTGCTATTTGCATTATTCCCGCCTGCTCCGCTGTTTCCACCTGTTTCTTCCTCTTCTTCATCAGCCTCGGCAAAAGGCTGTGCAAGCTGCCACGCTATAAGTCCGCGCAGTCCCTGCTCCGTTGACATCCAATTCAGCGAACCGCCGTACAAAAATCCGTCAAGGTCTTCTGCTGCAAGCGACATAAGTCCCGTAATAAGACTATTTCCGTTCTTTTTGATATTCTTTGGATTAACACCTATTGCAGAAAGTCCTGCTATTGCAAGACCTGTTGAATCAGCTGAATCTGCTCCCCAAGAAGATATAGCACCGCTTTCGCTTTGTGATTTTTTTACCTCTTCAACTGCTTGTGAAAACGCCATTTTAACATCAGGATATTCTTCTGCATAAGGTGCAAGCGCAGGAAGCATAAACATAGTACCGTCAATTCCCCATTTAGTATCCAGCCAGTCTTCCTCTCTTCCAAGAGTATATTCTATTAACGCTTTCTTTTCGTCTTCTGTCAAATAGTCTTCTATTGCAATGATTACAAAAGGCAATGTATA
>JAFZNF010000207.1 GCA_017553025.1 Clostridia bacterium
AAAAGGCAAATGTTATAGTAAATGAGGCGCAGACAAAATCCGAGGGAATGTACCGCCAGCTTGATATGGATATACAAAACAAGAAAAACGAACTTTCAGGAATTGTTGCTGAGGTATCGGGGTATAAAACAAGAATTAAAGGAATTTGCTCCGCAATACTTGAAATGTTGGAAAAAATGGAGTAAAATGTAAGGGACGACCTTTGGTTGTCCCTGATTTAGTTGCAGAAAGGAAAATATCTATGTGCGATAATTGTGTGGACTATACAAAGTCCGTAAATCTTCCCAAAACCGACTTCCCTATGCGTGCGTCTTTGCCGCAGAGAGAGCCTGAAACACTCAAATACTGGGAGGAAATTGACTTATATAACAAATTAAAAGAGAGGAATAAGGGTGCTGCTCCGTTCATTCTGCACGATGGCCCGCCGTATGCCAACGGCGATATTCATATGGGACACGCGCTTAATAAAATTCTAAAGGATATAATTGTAAGATATAAAAATCTTCAGGGCTTTTATGCTCCGTATGTGCCGGGTTGGGATACTCACGGTCTTCCTATAGAGCAGCAGGCAATCAAAAAGCTTGGCATAAACCGTCATCAGGCTGGACCTGTAAAATTCCGCGAGGCTTGCCGTGATTTTGCAAAATCTCACGTGGAAAAGCAGAAGGTACAGTTTAAACGTCTGGGTGTTATAGGCGATTGGGATAATCCGTATCTTACCTTAAGCAATGATTTTGTTGCAAAGCAGATTGAGGTCTTTGGCAGAATGGCTAAAAAAGGACTTATCTATAAGGGTTTAAAGCCTGTTTATTGGTGCCCTAAATGCGAAACAGCGCTTGCCGAGGCGGAAATTGAGTATGCGGAGGACAAAACCACTTCCATTTATGTAAAATTTGCCGTAAAGGACGATAAAGGTCTTTTTGACGGCATAGAAAACGTATATTTTGTAATATGGACAACTACTACCTGGACACTTCCGGGAAATGTTGCAGTATGCTTAAACCCTGACTTTGAATATTCTTTGGTAAAATTCTCAAACGGTGAAGTGTATGTGCTTGCTACAGAGCTTACAGACACTGTAATTAAATCCTGCGGACTTGATGAAAACTATGAGATACTGAAAAGATTTAAGGGCAGCGACCTTGAACTTATAACTTGCCGCCACCCATTCTTAGACCGTGATTCGCTCGTGATTTTAGGCGACCACGTAACACTGGAGGCAGGTACGGGCTGTGTTCATACTGCGCCAGGGTTTGGCGCGGAGGACTATAGCGTATGCACAAATTATCCTCAGCTTGAAATCGTTGTACCTGTTGACAGCAGAGGCTATCAGACAGACGCTGCGGGGGATTTTGCAGGACTTTATTATGAAGAGTCAAACGGCAAAATTCTCGAAAGATTAAAATCTGACGGCGCGCTTTTGGCAAAACAGGAAATAGTGCATCAGTATCCGCATTGCTGGAGATGTGACAGTCCGATAATCTTCCGTGCGGCAGACCAATGGTTTGCAAGCGTAGATGCGCTCAAAGATGATGCTGTAAAGGCCATAGAGGGCGTAGACTGGCTTCCGAAATGGGGAGAGGAAAGAATTAAATCAATGGTTTTGGACAGGAATGACTGGTGCATTTCACGTCAGAGAACCTGGGGAGTTCCCATTCCGATATTCTACTGTAAGGATTGCGGCAAGGAAATCGTAAATGATGAAACGATTGCAGCGGTTGCAAAGCTCTTCCGCGAACAAGGTCCCGATAAGTGGTGGGAACTTGATGCAAATGATATAATCCCAAAAGGGTTAAAATGCAGCTGCGGATGCACTGAATTCACAAAAGAAAAAGATATAATGGACGTGTGGTTTGACTCGGGTTCATCGCATCAGGCGGTTTGCGAGGCAAGGGAAGACCTTTCCTGGCCTGCCGATATTTATCTTGAGGGTAATGACCAGTACAGAGGCTGGTTCCAGTCATCACTTCTTACCAGTATTGCGGTAACGGGCAAAGCACCGTATAAGACGGTAATCACTCACGGTATGATTCAGGACGGAGAGGGCAGAAAAATGTCCAAATCCAAAGGAAATGTCATTATGCCAGAGGAGATAGTAAATCAGTACGGAGCAGATGTTTTAAGGCTTTGGGTTGTTTCTGCTGACTATAAAACCGATATGCGAATGAGTCAGGATTCGTTAAAACAGCTTTCGGAGGGGTACAGAAAGATAAGAAATACTGCAAGGTATATTCTTTCAAATATAAACGATTTTGACCCCAATTCCGATATGCTGCCGTATGATGAGCTTTTGGAGATTGACAAATGGGCGCTTATGAAGTTAAATGAGTTAGTTAAGAGCTCAATAA
>JAFZNF010000208.1 GCA_017553025.1 Clostridia bacterium
ATACCAAGTCAAGCGACTGGTGGGAGGAAGATAACTATACTGTAAGTATCAGAGTATTAGAGGTTGTTCGAGGAGATGAAATAAAAAAACATCGCAAGGATGTTATTACAGATGACAAACCAGATAGTGGATTTGAATTTATGCTTGTGAAAATTGCGTTTAGTGTAGTTGACACGAAAGGAGATTTTAGTATTGATGCAAATAAATACAGTTTTACGCCTTTTACATCGAATAATGAAGAAACCGAACAAGCATATCTTGATATGAGTGTAAATGATGAATTTAACTGGCTTTCAGGACAATAATATAAGGGTGGAAATACAGAAGGATGGATAGTTATTCAGGTTAAGAAAGATGACCCCGCACCAAAGCTTGCCTATGGCTTAGATTATAACGGAGCAAACGGCATTTGGTTTGCATTAAATTAAAAAGATTATTTGTTACGGAGGAAAAATATGGGAGTATATGGTTCGCCTGAAATATATCCAAATGAGAATGAGGAAAGCATAGATTCTGCTAAGTGGGAAAAAAATTTAATATATTGCTACAAATGCGGTACAAAGTATTCTAAAAAATTTAAAAGATGCCCGAATTGTAAGACGAGAAAACCGAAAATGTTTTATAACAGGTGGTGGTTTTGGCTTTTTGTTTTGTTATTTGCAATTATAATATTTTCAAATTCAGATACCTCTACGACACCACAGAGTAATATTTCGGACAATTCAAAAGAAAGCAACATACAGGTGCAACCCGAGGAAACGGAAGAGGAATATAAGGCAAAATGTATAAATGTTCAATATAATGATTTGGCAAGGAATCCAAACAATTATATTGGTCAATATGGTGTTTTTACGGGAAAAGTTATTCAGGTTCAGGAAGCAGGAAGGTATATAACATTAAGAGTTGATGTAACAAAAGGTCAATACGGCATATGGGACGATACTGTGTATGTAGACTATCGGCGTATAGATAATAATGAAAGCAGGATTTTAGAAGACGATATTATAACTATGTATGGGCAAATAAAAGGAATAAAGACATATGAAACAGTACTTGGAAATACCATATCAATTCCTCATTTGGAAGCAAAATATATAGATATAAACTGAAAAACTGCTGTGTTTTATTTAAGACACCGCGGTTTTAAGTATATCATAATGTTTAAAATTTGATGAGTTGTTAAAAAAGTGTTAGAAAAATGGGGTAAATGCGAAAGCAACGCATCAGGACAAAAAAACAGAATGGCTTAAAAGTCAAGCTTTTAAGCCATTCTTGGCTGGTGCCGATGGTGGGGGTCGAACCCACACGGTATCGCTACCACGGGATTTTGAGTCCCGCGCGTCTGCCAATTCCACCACATCGGCTTTTTTTAAATACTTCCCTATTATACCCCACAAAGACTGATTTGTCAATCGGTTTTTTTATTATTTAGATTATAAATTTTAATTATCTTTTAAAACTCTTTATAAATCCTTGTAATGCTTAAGGTTTTCTTTGTATTTTCGTCGATTTCAAAAACTGCACCGCAGAATTGAGAACAACCTGTTGCAACTTCAAATTTTTTCGGCATACCGCCCAAAAATCTATCAACTATTATGCTTTTTTCGATGCCGAGTACAGAAACAGCAGGTCCTGTCATACCAAGGTCGGTTATATATCCCGTGCCGAGAGGCAGTACTTTTGAATCTGCCGTCTGAACGTGCGTATGCGTGCCGAAAACCGCCGAAACTCTGCCGTCAAGATAGTAACCCATTGCCATTTTTTCGCTCGTTGCCTCTGCGTGAAAATCTATTAAAATAATATCGCATTTTCCCGACAGTTTCTCAATTTCCTCATCTGCTGTGTAAAATGGGGATTTTGCCTGCTGAGTCATATATGTTCTGCCGATAAGATTTATAATCCCCACTTTTACGCCGTTTTTTGCCATTACAACAATACTTCCTGTGCCGAAAACATCTCCCTCAAAATTAGCGGGACGGCAGATATTATCATTATAACGCATTATCTTAACAACATCAGGACAGCCCCAGGAGTGATTGCCGAGCGTGAATGCATCTATTCCTGCACGTGAAAGCTCTTCATAGACAGGTTTTGAAATGCCTCTTCCGTGAGCGGCATTTTCAGCATTTGCAATGACAAAGTCGTATTCGTCTCTTGAATGCTCAAGCACGCTAAAAACAGCATCTCTGCCGCTTCTTCCGAAAATATCGCCAATAGTTAAAATTTTCATAAAGTTCCCCAATCCGTTTTAAAAACGGTTACCAACTATGATAACCGTTTTTGTGTATTATTTTGCAAAATCGACTGCTCGGGTTTCCCTGATAAGGCTGACCTTAATCTGACCGGGATACTCAAGCTCCGCCTCAATCTTTTTGACAATATCCTTTGCAACTAAAAGCATACTGCTGTCGCTTATCACCTCAGGTTTAACCATAATTCTTACCTCACGGCCTGCCTGTATTGCATAGGATTTTTCAACACCCTTAAATTCGTTTGCGATTTCTTCAAGGCGCTGAAGTCTCTTAATGTAAGTTTCGATATTTTCACGCCTTGCGCCCGGGCGTGCCGCACTTATGGCATCTGCCGCCTGAACGAGCTGAGCGACTATCGTATTTGCATCAACATCGCCGTGATGTGCCATAATTGCGTGGATAACCATTTCGTTTTCTTTATATTTTTTGGCTATATCAGCGCCTATGGTTACGTGAGACCCCTCAATTTCGTGGTCAACCGCTTTTCCTATATCGTGCAAAAGTCCTGCGCGCTTTGCAAGTGCAATATCGACGCCGAGCTCTCCTGCCATAACTCCCGCTAAGTGAGAAACCTCTATAGAGTGCTTTAATACATTCTGACCGTAGCTGGTCCTGTAATGCAGACGTCCCAAAAGCTTTATAATTTCAGGGTGAAGATTATGAACGCCTGTTTCAAGCGACGCTGCCTCGCCCTCTTCCTTTATCCTTGCTTCCACTTCTTTTTTGGACTTCTCAACAAGCTCTTCAATTCTTGCAGGGTGTATACGCCCGTCAACAATGAGTTTTTCGAGAGCAATCCTTGCGATTTCGCGGCGTACGGGGTCGAAACTTGAAAGAATAACTGCCTCAGGTGTATCGTCGATTATAAGGTCAACGCCTGTAAGAGTTTCAAGCGCTCTTATATTGCGTCCTTCTCTTCCGATTATTCTGCCCTTCATCTCGTCTGTAGGAAGAGCAACAACCGAAACAGTTGCCTCTGCAACGTGGTCTGCTGCAACTTTTTGTATGGAGGACGCTACGATGTTCTTTGCCTTTTTGTCTGCCTGTTCCTTTGCTTCCTGCTCAATTTCTTTAACCATAATAGCAGCTTCGTGCCGCGCCTCGTCCTCTAAATCGCGGATAAGAAGCTCTTTTGCCTCGCTTTGCGACATTTTGGATATTTTTTCAAGCTCGGCAATTTGTTTTTCCTTAAGCTCTTCAATTTCCAGAGTTTTACGTTCATACTCTTTCATTTTTTGGTTTATTGCCTGATCTTTTTTCTCCAAAACATCGCTTTTTCTGTCAAGATTTTCCTCTTTTTGATTTATTCTTTTTTCCTGAATGGAAATTTCCTTTCTGCGGTCCTTCATTTCCGCCTCAAAAGCGGCACGCAGTTTCTGGTTTTCCTCCTTGGCCTCAAGTGTGATTTCTCTTGCTTTGGAACGAGCGCTTTTTTGAGCGTTTTCTATAATGCTCTTTGCTTCCTCCTCAGCAGAACCAAGTTTCGCCTCTGCAACTTTTTTCCTGTACACAACACCCAGATAAAACGAAAGGATATTGAGCAGGGCAAAGATAGCAGCGATAATAATAAGTACTAAATTTGGATCTATCTTGTCCACCCCCGTTTCAATGTAATAAATTAAATGGGGATAGTGAATTGTAGCCTGGCATATATGTATAAAAATTGTATTTTATAAACTATTATGAAGAATTCAACATTCCCGAAAAATAGTTTAAGAAATAACAAGCATATATGTATTTTAACTTATTTTAATATTTATGTCAAGAAAATATTAAAATTTCACACAACTGTAATCTTTGTAAAAATTTTAATATATTACATCTTTAAATTAAAAGCAGGAAACGCGGATATAATATAATATATAAATTGCACAAAAATATGTGGAAAAAATTTACTTTTTTAGTGTTTACTGCCAAAACAATATGTGCTATAATAATAATATTACATAGTATGCAGGGAGGAAGACGGGTAATGTCGGGGAAAAGCGGACAACAGTGGGCAGGCATTGATGAATTTCAGATGTATCTTTATAATGAAGGTACGAATTTTCAGTCATATCAGATGTTAGGTCCCCATAGGATAGGAAATGGCTGGCGGTTTGCCGTTTGGGCGCCGAATGCGCAAATGGTGTGCCTGACAGGTGATTTTGACTGTTGGCAGGGAACAAAACCGCTTGAAAAAATTGCAACAACAGGAATATGGTATGGCTTTTTTGAGGATATCAAGGAGGGTATGCTCTATAAATATGCTATAACAGATAAAAGAGGAAAAACGGTACTAAAAGCTGACCCTGTTGCGTTTTACAGTGAGCTGCGTCCCGCTACCGCGTCGGTTGTAAAGGATATACCGCACTTTTCGTGGGATGATGACAAATGGCTCGAAAATCGGATAAATAACCCTATTTACGATAAGCCGATGAACATTTACGAAGTGCATCTTGCCTCCTGGAAAATGCATACTGACGGAAGCCTTTTTACCTACCGCGAAATAGCGGACGAGCTTATTCCCTATGTAAAGGAAATGGGGTATACTCACATTGAGGTTATGCCTCTTACAGAGTATCCTTTTGACGGCTCCTGGGGATATCAGGTGACGGGTTATTTTTCTGCAACGTCGCGATTTGGCGAGCCCGAGGGACTTATGTATCTCGTAAACGAATGCCATAAAAACGGAATAGGAATTATTATGGACTGGGTTCCTGCACACTTTCCGAGGGATTTGCACGGACTTTATATGTTTGACGGAACGGCGACGTATGAATATGCAGACTCGCGGCTTGGAGAGCATAAAGACTGGGGGACTATGGTTTTTGACTATTCAAAAAGCGAGGTCGTGTCTTTTCTCCTGTCTTCTGCGTATTTTTGGCTTTCCGAATATCATTTTGACGGCCTCCGGGTAGACGCTGTATCCTCTATGCTCTACCGTGACTACAGCAGAAAGGATGGGGAGTGGGTAGCCAACAAATATGGCGGAAACGAAAATCTTGAAGCAATAGATTTCCTGCGCAATTTAAATAAAATTATGTTTTCCCATTTCCCAAATATTTTAATGATTGCAGAGGAGTCAACCGCTTGGAGTATGGTCACGGGCGATGCGGACAAGGGCGGATTGGGATTTAATTATAAATGGAATATGGGCTGGATGAACGACACATTGAGATATATGTCTATGGACCCGTATTTCAGGAAACCAAATCACGACCTTTTGACCTTTGTTATGTGCTATGCGTATTCCGAAAATTTTATTCTGCCGCTTTCACACGATGAGGTGGTGCACGGCAAAAAATCGCTCATTGATAAAATGTACGGAAGCTATGAGGAAAAATTCGCAAATTACCGTACGCTTTTAGCATATTATATGTCACTTCCGGGTAAAAAACTTATGTTTATGGGCGGAGAAATAGCGCAGTTTATTGAATGGCGGTTTTACGAGGGACTGGAATGGCACCTTCTTGATATAGAAATGCACAAAAAATTACAGGATTATGTAAAACAGCTCAACAGATTTTATCTTGAAAACGAGCAGATGTGGCAGATTGACAGGAGCTGGGACGGATTTAAGTGGATAAACGCAGAGGATAGGGATAATTCGGTTTTATCATATATCAGGACATCAGAAAATGGCGAACAGGTCATAGTTTGCGCCAATTTCACGCCCGTACGCAGGACAGACTATACATTAGATGTGCCGATTTCGGGTGAATATAAGGTTGTGTTAAATTCCGACTGGGAAATTTTTGGCGGCGCGTCAAAAGCGGAAGATATTTTGTATGAGACGGAATCTTTGGATAGAGCGCAGGATTCGCCGTATAGGCTGAAAATTGATTTACCGGGCTTAACAGCCTTATATATTAAGAAAACAAAGAAGGAGAAGTAGGTTAAAATGAATTCAAAAAAATGTGTGGCGATGATTTTAGCAGGCGGTCAGGGCAGCAGGCTCGGCGCACTTACCAAAAATGTCGCAAAACCTGCAGTACCGTTTGGCGGAAAGTACAGGATTATAGATTTTCCCCTGTCAAACTGTGTGCATTCCGGCATAGACACGGTGGGTGTGCTTACACAGTATCAGCCGCTTGACTTAAACACCTATATAGGTAACGGAAACCCCTGGGATTTAAATAGAAATCACGGCGGTGTATATGTTCTGCCCCCGTACCAAAGTGCTAAAACAGGGGAATGGTATAAGGGAACGGCAAATGCAATTTACCAGAATCTCGGTTTTTTGGACAGATTTAATCCGAGTACAGTTTTGGTGCTTTCGGGCGACCATATATACAAAATGCATTACGGGAAGATGCTTGAGACACATTTAAACAGCAATGCGGCGGTTACAATTGCGGTTATGCCCGTGCCTTGGGAGGAAGCAAGCAGATTTGGCATTATGAATGTCGATAACGACGGCAATATTGTGGAATTTGAGGAAAAACCAAAAAATCCGAAAAGCAATCTTGCGTCAATGGGAATATATATTTTTAATTATCAGCTTTTGAAAAAGTACCTGACTGATGATGAACGCAATCCCGAGTCAGCAAACGATTTAGGTAAAAATATAATACCGCAGATGCTTGCTAACGGCGAAAAAATGGTAAGTTACAGGTTTGAAGGCTATTGGAAAGATGTCGGAACCATATATAGTCTTTGGGAGGCTAATATGGATTTATTAGATTTTCCGCCGAACTTTGAAATAAGCAATCAAAGCTGGAATATTTATTCCAGAAACACCGCGCTTGCTCCGCAGTATGTGGGGAAAAATGCAAAGATTTCAAACAGTACCATTTCGCAGGGCTGTACCATTTGCGGAAAGGTCACACACTCGGTTATTTTCTCCAATGTAGAAATAGGCGAAGGATCAAAGGTAAGCGATTGTGTAATTATGCCTGATGTAAAAATAGGTAAAAACGTAATTGCAAAGAATACTCTTATCGGTGCAGGCGCAGTTATTGAAGACGGCGCAGTTTTAGGAGTAAATGAGGACGAAAAAAGCAAATACATTTCAGGAATGTGTACTCACGGCTTGGTTTTGATAGAGGGCGGAGTTACGGTAGGGAAAAATGCCGATATTCCAAAAGGCTCTATGGTGGAAGCAGAGTAAAGGGGGCGATATAAATGATAGACACAATGGGTGTAATTATAGCGAGCAATCTGAATATACCGCCGCTTACAGATGTACGGAGCGCGTCGGCTCTTCCTATTGCGGGCGGTTACAGGATTATTGACTTTGTCATTTCCGATATGGCAACCGCAGGAATTCAGAATATAGGCGTTGCAACTGAGGTAAACTATTCTTCGCTTATGGACCATATTAAATCGGGTACGCCTTGGGATTTAAACCGAAAGGACAGAGGTCTTACGCTTCTGCCCCCGAATTTTGCGAATAAGAATTTTTATGAAATACGCGGTGATCTGGATATCCTTACGGGAATAAGGGAGTTTTTAAGACGCTCAAGTGAAACATATGTTGTTCTTTCTCTCGGGAATAATATTTATAACATAGATTTCAGGGAAGTCATAAAGGAACATATAGATAAGCAGGCAGATATAACGATAATATATAAGGATATGCAAAATGTTGACCAGACCGAACTTTCGCGGTTCACGCTTTTGGAGATTGACGAGGAGCAGGGCATAACGGATATAGAAGTTTGCCCGTATTATCCGAAATGGACCTGTGCAAGTGCAGATGTTTTCGTTATGGAAAAGGCGCTTTTGGAGAGTATTGTAGACGAGTGCTCGTCAAAAGGCAATCACGATTTTGTAAAGGACGCCATAGCGAAAAAGATGTCAGGTCTCAGGGTCTATGGATTTGAGCATAAGGGATATCTTGACAAAATTGACAGTATGGTTTCATATTTTGATAACAATATGAAATTCTTAGATGCGGATATGCAAAAGGAAATGTTACACTCCAATCTTCCGATTTATACGAAAAACAGGGACTTGCCGCCTACAAAATACGGAAATAACGCCTTGGTGGAAAATTCGTATATAGCCGACGGCTGTAATATATACGGAACGGTAATCAATAGCGTTTTATCGGGCGGAGTTACTGTAAAAGAGGGCGCTGTAGTCAAAAATTCTGTCCTTATGCAGGGAGTTACGGTGGAGGAAGATGCACATCTTGAGTATGTAGTACTTGATAAAACAGTAAAGATAAGCGCAAATAAGACTCTTATCGGGCAGGACAGCTATCCTCTTCCTGTTGCAAAAGGTACGGTTATTTGATATTTTGCACACATTTTGATGAAAAAGAGTAAAAAAATGCACAAAAAATTATATTTTTGTTGCATTTTTTTTACTGTTATGGTATCATATCCCCGTGTATAGAGGTGCGGTGTTTATAAGTAGCTGTTTTTTATACGGCAATACATAAAACAGTGAAAGGAAATACTGCCGAAGAAGGTGCCTTTTGCCGAAGGTATTTTCTGGGACGGCATATAATATGTGCCGTACTGTCACCGTAGGTGGAGAGCTATCGCTGCATAATTTTTTTGTTGTGATTTGCTTTTTCGCCTATCACATTTTTTTATTTTAAGGAGGGAGATTATGTTTAATCTCAAAACAAGAAAGAAAGGTGCGCTTATAACCCTTTTTACTGTTTTGTTTATGGCAGTAATGACAGTAGTTGCTTTTGCAGAGGGTGAGGACGCAGCAGAAGAAACCATTAAAATGGCAGGCACATTCTGGGCATTGGTACCGCCAATTATTGCAATAGCTCTTGCACTTATTACAAAAGAAGTGTATAGCTCGCTGTTTATTGGTATTTTGGCAGGCGGACTGTTTTCAGCAAACTTTGCTCCCGTTAAGGCGATGGACAACATTCTAAACGAAGGTCTTATGTCTGCAGTTTCGGGAACGGCAGGAATTTTCATATTCTTGGTTGTACTTGGAATAATTGTTGCCCTTGTAAATAAAGCGGGCGGCAGCGCAGCATTTGGTGCTTGGGCAGAAAAGAACATAAAAACACGCGTAGGCGCGATGATTGCAACATTCATACTTGGTGTACTTATTTTTATTGACGACTATTTCAACTGTCTTACAGTCGGCAGTGTTATGCGTCCTGTAACTGACAGACATAAAATTTCAAGAGCAAAACTTGCGTATCTTATCGACGCAACAGCAGCTCCCGTGTGTATGATAGCGCCCATTTCTTCTTGGGCTGCGGCTGTATCATCATACGCAGAAGACGGACAGGGACTTGCACTATTCATAAAAGCAATTCCTTATAACTTCTATTCACTTTTGACATTCGTTTTTATAATAGCTATTACGCTTATGAAGTTTGATTACGGTCCGATGAAACTGCACGAAAAGAATGCGGTTGAAAAGGGCGACCTCTTCACATCTGGCGAGCGTCAGGTTTCTGAAGATGTTCAAAGTTCAGGCAAAGGAAAAGTTATTGACCTCATACTTCCTGTAGTTGTTTTGATAGTTGTATGCATACTTTCACTCATTTATGTCGGCGGATTCTTTGACGGTGCATCGTTTATTGACGCTTTTGCGGACACAGACGCAACTGTCGGACTTCCCTGGGGCGGCGTTGTAGTTTTGGCACTTACAATAATATATATGGTTTGCAGAAGAACAATGACATTCAAGGAAGCTATGGAATGTGTGCCAAAGGGCTTTATAGCGATGGTTCCTGCTATACTTATTCTTACCTTTGCAACAGCGCTCAAGAATATGACAGGTCTTTTGGGTGCAGATACATATGTTGCAGGGATTATGGAAAGCTCAGCAGCAGGTCTTGCTAATTTCCTGCCCGCAATAATATTCTTAGTAGCTTGCGGTCTTTCCTTTGCAACGGGAACCTCGTGGGGAACTTTCGGAATTCTTATCCCGATTGTTACGGGCATATTCTCACAAGACAGCACATTATTGATAATCGGTATGTCAGCTTGTCTTGCAGGTGCCGTATGCGGCGACCATTGCTCGCCTATTTCCGATACGACGATTATGTCTTCGGCAGGTGCTGAGTGTAATCACATAAACCACGTTTCAACACAGCTTCCGTATGCGCTGACTGTTGCTGCAATATCCTTTGTATGCTACATAATCGCAGGTCTTGTTCAGTCGATATGGATTGTACTTCCGATATCAATTGTTCTTACGGTTGCAACATTGTTTGTTATAAAAGCTGTGACAAACAAGAAAACGGCTTAACGGATAATTTCGGCGGACTTTGGGATTTCTCTGAGTCCGCTGTTTTTGTGCATCACATCTTAACGCATTAAAAGAGGACAATCATATTGCTTGACACAGGTATGGTTTTGTGATAGAATAGATAAAATGACAGTTTTGGAGGCGGTAAAATGAGTATGATTATTTTACAGCTTATATTTTTTTTAAGAATTTTACTTGCGTGCGTATGCGGTGCAGTTATTGGCTATGAGCGAAAAAACAGAGGAAAAGGCGCAGGCATAAGAACGCATACGATTGTTGCGCTTGCATCAGCACTTATGATGATAGTCTCAAAATACGGATTTTCCGATTTGGAGTACCTTCCGGATATGAGAGGGGCAGACCCTGCCAGAATTGCTGCACAGGTAGTAAGCGGAGTTGGTTTTTTGGGTGCGGGAATGATTTATTTTAACCGCCATCTGGTAAAAGGATTAACAACAGCGGCTGGAGTATGGGCAACTGCCGGGGTAGGGCTTGCCGTAGGTTCGGGGCTTTATATCGTAGGAATACTTTCGACGGTTATCATCGTTTTATGTCAGGTATTTTTACATAAGCAATATAGATTTTTGCATATGCCAAGTGAAGAAATTTTGTCAGCAACCATAGACGACAGCGAAGAGGCGATGGATTTTCTTAAGAATATGCTTGAAAAGTATAATATATCAGTTGGCGGTATGAAATGCAGAAAAAAGGAAGCAGGACTTATAGAGGTTGAGATGGACGTATCAATTGATGCTGATATAGATTATGATGAGCTTTTTGAGGCGTTCAGACAAACCGAGTGTATTCATTATTTTTCAATATAAATTCCGCTTTAAAATGCGGAATTTTTTGATAGGCAGGATAATATGGAAACATTACTTGAAAAACTGGAAAAAATAAATAAAACACCTATGCATATGCCGGGACATAAGCGAAACGGGAAAAGATTTCCGTACCTTAAGGGTTTTGCAGATATTGATGTAACAGAAATTGACGGCTTTGACAATCTGCATAATGCCGCAGGTATACTTAAAGACTCAATGGAAAATGCGGCAAGATATCGGGGGGCAGATGCGGCATTTTATCTTATTAACGGTACAACCTGCGGAATACTTGCGTCTGTTTGTGCTGTTTTAAATGAAAATGATAAGGTAATAATGGCACGAAACTGTCACAAATCAGTTTATAACGGGATTGAACTTGCGGGTGCCGAGCCGATTTTTGTATATCCCGAAAGAAATAGCAGGTATGGGATTTCAGGCTCTGTAAACCCTTGCGATGTCGCCCTGAAAATCGAGGAAAATCCCGACGCAAAGCTTGTCATAGTTACAAGCCCTACATATGAGGGGGTTATAAGCGATATTGAAGAGATATGCAAGATTGCGCACAGCAAAAGTATTCCCGTTTTGGTAGATGCGGCACACGGTGCGCATTTGGGGTTTTATGGATTTTGTGAAGGTGCAGTGCATCAAGGCGCAGATATATGCGTAGAAAGTCTGCATAAAACACTCCCAAGCCTCACGCAGACGGCTATATGCTATATTTTGGGAAACCTTGTTTCAAAGGAAAAACTTTCTGAAAAACTGGCTGTATTTGAAACCAGCAGTCCGTCATATATACTGCTTTCTTCGATAGACAGCTGTATAAAGGCGGTAAATAGTAACGGGCACATTTTTAAGGATTGGAATAAAAATCTTGACTGTTTTTATGACAAGGTTAAATATCTTGAGAATATTGAAATATTGAAAAAAGAAAGCGGATTTTTTGATTTTGACAGAAGTAAAATCGTGATTTTTCCAAAAAATCAAAGCGGCGCGGAGCTTGCAAAAACACTCAGGAATGAAAATATTGAACCTGAAATGACGGCTCCCCGTTATGTTATTTGTATGACAGGTGCGGGGGATACGAAAAGAAGTCTTAAAAGGCTTGCATCTGCTCTTTATAAGGCTGATAAAAAGCGAAAAGGCGCAATAAAACCGCATAGTTATTCGGGGTACGGACAAAACTCCGAAATGTCATTTAAAACTGCACTGAAAAGTGAAAAGGTCCTTTGCGGTTTTTCATATGCCGAGGGAAAAATCTCGGGAGGATATGTATGGGCATACCCGCCAGGAGTACCCGTGCTTGTGCCCGGAGATAAGATTTCGCGTGAAATTCCGGAGGTACTTAGGGGATATAAAGAAAACGGTGTTGAACTTTGCGGAAACATAAAGGAGGACAAAATACTTGTCATTAAATAGCAAATTTACTTGACAAGAAGAGGAAAAGACTATATAATAACGGTAGTTAAGACTGCTTTTAAGGAGAAAATAAAATGAACAGAATTAAAACACTTATAACAAGGAAATTAACGAACTGTGAGGGCGGCTGCGGCGAGTGCCAGACATCGTGTCAATCAGCGTGCAAGACCTCTTGCGGAGTTGCAAATCAGCCCTGCGAAAA
>JAFZNF010000022.1 GCA_017553025.1 Clostridia bacterium
CAAGTGCGTTCTTAGGCTCGGTCAATATTTTGATAAGCGCCTTTTTATCGAGCTTTTCAAGCTTTGCAACTATCGGAAGTCTGCCTATAAATTCAGGGATAAGTCCGAATTTTAAGAAATCCTGAGGAGTAACCTGTTTTAGAAGAGCAGAAATGTCCATCTCGTGCTTACTCTCAATCTCAGCGCCAAAACCGAGCGTCTTTTTGCCGACGCGGTCTGCTATAATTTTTTCAAGTCCGTCAAATGCGCCTCCGCAGATAAAAAGTATATTTGTGGTATCGATTTGTATAAATTCCTGATGCGGGTGCTTTCTTCCGCCTGTAGGCGGAACAGATGCAACCGTTCCCTCCAAAACCTTCAAAAGCGTCTGCTGTACTCCCTCTCCGCTGACATCTCGGGTTATGGAAACATTCTCGCCTTTTCTTGCTATTTTATCTATTTCATCAATGTAAATGATACCCTTTTCCGCTGCCTCGATATCATAATCCGCCGCCTGAATGAGCTTTAGAAGTATGTTTTCCACATCTTCGCCTACATAACCTGCCTCAGTTAAGGTAGTTGCGTCCGAGATTGCAAAAGGTACATTCAAAATCCGCGCGAGATTTTGAACTAAAAATGTCTTTCCCGAACCTGTAGGTCCTACCATTAAAATATTGCTCTTTTGCAGTTCGACATCTTCATCATCACTATGGGCGATGCGCTTATAGTGGTTATATACGGCAACCGAAAGGATTTTTTTTGCATCCTCCTGACCTATAACATACTGGTCAAGTATCTCTTTAATTTCCTTTGGTTTAGGCAGTTCCGCATCAGAGTCAAGCCTCTTTTCGTCATATTTGCCCGCCAAAACATACTCACATTGTTTAATACATTCATTGCAAATATATACGCCAGGACCTGAAACAAGCGTTTCCACCTCCGATTCCCTTTTCCCACAGAAGGAACAGCGAATCTCTTTTTTTTCATCGGATTTTGCCATCTTTTATCCCCTTACTTTTGATTACGGCTTTCGATTACTTCGTCTATAAGTCCGTATGCCTTTGCAGCGTCTGCCGACATAAAATTATCGCGTTCGGTGTCCGCCATAATAACGTCAAGCGGCTGACCTGTACGCTCTGCAAGTATCTCATTAAGATGCTTTTTTATGCCTATAATATGTTCTGCGTGGATTTGTATATCTGTTGCCTGACCCTGAAGTCCGCCGAGGAGCGGCTGATGAATCATAATTTCGCTGTTTGGAAGAGCAAAGCGCTTGCCCTTCTTCCCTGCGCAAAGCAAAAATGCGCCCATACTTGCCGCCATACCTACACAAATGGTAGATACATCGCACTTTATATACTGCATTGTGTCATAAATTGCCATACCTGCCGAAATCGAACCGCCGGGACTGTTGATATAAAGCTGAATATCCTTATCGGGGTCTTTTGCCTCTAAAAAGAGCATCTGTGCGACAATAAGACTTGCCGACGCGTCTGTTACCTCTTCACCCAGAAAAATTATCCTATCCTCCAAAAGCCTTGAAAATATATCGTAGCTTCTTTCTCCTCTGCCTGTTTGTTCAATTACCATTGGTACCAAGCTCATATAATCATTCCTTTCCGTCTGTCAAGGTTTTAAAATCAGTCCTCTTTTTTTGCTGTTTCAGTCTTTTTTGCTCTAGGCTTTGAAATTTTAGCCTTATTCACAAGCATATCTATAACCTTATTCATAGAAATTTCTTCTTTAAGATTTTCGATATCCTTTTCCTGCATAAGCTCTTTTAACTTATCAGGCTCCATATTATACTGTTTTGCCATTTCACAGATTTTGTCGTTGACTTCTTCATCTGTTACATCGATATTTTCTTTCTTGGCAATAGCCTCCAGAACAAGAGTTGTTTTAATCTGTTTTTCTGCCTGAGGCTTAAAGCTCTCCTTCATCTGCTCTAAAGTTGAGCCTGTATATTTCATATACTGGTTGATATCAAGTCCCTGATACTGAAGTCTTTGCGCAAAATCTTCTGCCATTCTCTCGCACTGGTCAGCTATCATAGCCTCTGGGATTTCAATCTTTGCGTTCTCCGCCGCCTTATCAACGACTGCATTTTCAGTTTCGGTCTTTACCTTATCTGCCGCAGCCTTTTCAAGTCTTTCCTTTATGCTGTTTTTATACTCTTCCAAAGTATCGAATTCGCTTACTTCAGACGCAAAATCGTCATTGATTTCGGGAAGTTCCTTTACCTTATTTTCGTGAATTTTTACCTTAAAGAGCGCGTCTTTACCTGCTAAGTCTGCAGCGTGGTATTCTTCTGGAAAAGTTACGTTTACATCAACTTCATCGCCCGCTTTTTTACCGATAAGCTGGTCTTCAAAGCCCGGAATAAACGTATTTGAGCCGATTTCAAGGTCATAGTTTTCGCCTTTTCCGCCCTCAAATTCTACGCCGTCAACGCTTCCCAAGAAGTCTATTGTTACTATGCTTCCCTTTTTAATCTTTTTCCCGTCTGCGGGAACTAAGCGGGCATTCTTCTCCTGTGTCGCCTTTATTTCCTTTTCAACGTCGCTTTCCGATACATTGTGTTCAATTTTCGGGAGCTTTATACCTATGTATTCGCCAAGCTCAACCTCAGGCTTTGTTGTAACAAGTGCTGTGAATACAACAGGCTCGCCCTTTTTAATTTCCTCTACGTCAAATTCAGGACGTGCCGCAGGCTCTATCCCTGACTCAGAAAGTGCTTTCTCATATGCATCGGGAAGCACGCTGTTTACCGCGTCATCATAAAATACCGCCTCTGTGTAATACTTTTCTATAACGCTCTTTGGCACCTTTCCCTTTCTGAACCCGGGAACGCTGTATTTCTTAGCGTTTTTTGCATACGCTCTATTTACCGCCTTTGCAAATTCCTCGCTCGAAACCTCAAATGTAAGTTTTACAAGATTTTTTTCTACCTGTTCTGATTTAACAGCCATTGCTTTAAATCCTCCTCATCTACTTGTGTGCATAAAAATGCATTTTATATCCAAATTATTATATCACAAAAATACAAAAATTCAAGCTAATTTAAGTTTTTTATTAAAAAGCAACAAAACACCGCCTCAATCTGCGATTTTTACAGGCATAAATTCACGATAATCCGCTGAAACAAGCGTATATTCTATACCGTTTTCCTCACCCTCAAAGGTGTTTTTTACTCCTGACAGGTGAATATGCCCGAAAACCGACTGTTTAACATTATATTTTGATAAAAGCTTAGTCATCTCATTTTCCTTGAAATCACGCATAACAGTAGGAAAATGAGTAAATGCTAAGATTTTTTCGGGGTGAAGAGCCGATTTTAGCGAAAGTTCCATACGTATAAGTTCTATCGAAAAGATTTTCTTGTCCTCTTCCCCTGACTTTAGCTGAGGAATTGTCCAGCCTCTGCTTCCGCATATCGACATATCCTTATACTCAAAGGAGTTGTTTTGCAGAAAATCTATATTTAAAAATCCGTTTTCCCGTAAAAAAATCTGCATTTTGTTTACGGTACTCCACCAATAATCGTGATTACCCTTTAACATAATTTTTTTCCCTGGAAGTCTTGACAAAAACTCAAAATCCTTTTTGCTTTCTTCAAGATATGTCGCCCACGAAAAATCACCCGCCAAAACTACGGTATCTTCATATGACACCGTTTTCTTCCAGTTTTCTTCAAGTCTGTTTACATAATTTTCCCAATTTTTGCCGAAAATATCCATCGGCTTATCAATGCCGAGCGGAAGATGAAGGTCAGCAATAGCGTAAAGCGACATAGATGTCTCCCTTTCCTTATAATCCAAACAAAAGGGTGGTTAATCTCCACCCTTTTATTTGTTAAAGGTAATATTTATTTGCCTACTGTTTCAATTTCATTTACTATTTCCAAAGAAGGCTTTTTATCAATCAGGCTCACAATAACTATGAATACTGATGCAATAATAAATGCGGGCAAGAGTTCATATATAGCGAACACTCCGCCGATTTTTGCAATAACAAACTTCCATATAAATACCATTGCTCCGCCCGAAATCATACCAGCCAGCGCGCCCCACTTTGTTGTTCTTTTCCAGAATAGTGAAAATAACATTACAGGCCCGAAAGCAGCGCCAAAACCAGCCCACGCAAAGGATACTACACGGAATACCGAGCTATTCGGGTTATTTGCCAAAAATACCGCAATGACTGCAATCAGTATTACAGACGCACGGGCAACAAGCATTGCTGTCTTTTGTGAAATCTGCACTTTAAAAGTGTTCATAATCAGGTCGCGCGTTACAGAAGAAGACGCCGCAATAAGCTGCGAATCTGCCGTTGACATAGTTGATGCTAAAATTCCTGCCAAGAATATACCGCCGACTAAAGCAGGGATATATCCAACCGTCGCAAGAAAAGATGCAATATCTACGAAAATAGTTTCTGCACTTGATGCGCTGTCATAATTCGGCACTATGCCCGCTTTCATAAGGCTGTAGCCTACAACGCCTATTAAAACAGCGATTGCCATTGAGATAACCACCCAAATACTTGCAATACGTCGTGATGTTTTTAGCTTTTTCGCATCGTCTATTGCCATAAATCTTAAAAGGACGTGCGGCATACCGAAATATCCCAATCCCCACGCAAGGGTCGTTGCAATAGGAAATCCGCCGTAGCTGCCTGTTGTGTTTTTTGCGACATCAAATCCTTTTGTAATGTCAAGATAACCGTCAAGTCCCCTAAGATTTGCAAAAACATTACCAAATCCGCCTATCATACCTTCTCCTATTCCTAAGGCGGTAAACAGTGCAAAAGTCATTACAATACTCTGTATAAGGTCGGTAGTGGACGCCGCCAAAAATCCGCCCAAAGTGCAGTAAATAACAATTACAATGGCACTAATCAGCATAGCCGCAGAATAATCCATATTGAATATATTTGAGAAAAGTTTTCCGCAGGCCGAAAATCCTGATGCCGTGTATGGGATAAAGAATACTATTATTACAACAGCTGCAATTGCTGAGAGGATATTCTTATCATCTTTAAATCTTTTCGAAAAGAACTCAGGAAGTGTCACAGCACCGACTTTCTCGGTATAATTTCTAAGTCTTTTTGCAACAAACAGCCAGTTTAAGTATGTACCTACAGCAAGACCTATCGCCGTCCAGGTTGCCTCAGCAAGACCCGTCATAAGCGCTACTCCTGGTAAGCCCATCAAAAGCCACGCGCTCATATCAGAGGCTTCCGCACTCATAGCCGTAACTATAGGTCCTAACTTTCTTCCGCCTAAATAAAAATCGTCTGTTGTCTTGTTTTTCTTTGAACATCTTATTCCTACATATATCATCATTGCCGTATACAAAAGTATGGCAACAACCATAACCCACATTGTAGACATCATAAAATATTCCCCCTTTCATAATACCGTGCATATTTTAACATATTTTTTTCAGTATTGCAACACAAATGGAAGAAAAACACAAATTTTGCGATATTTTTCTTGACTTTTTGCGGATAAAGGTATATAATCATACATATTTTATGAAACGGAGCAGGCTTATGAAGGTTTTGGCTGACAACAAAATAGCAGTCCGCGGACATTTAAATGCATCCGTTTCCGTTTTGGTGTCTTTTTTTGACTCTGCAATACGATTTTTTTCGTATTGCTTTTTTTATTATTTTTGGAGCTATATCTTTTCACCCGTAAAGGACGCCTGATTACTGCGATAATGCATTTTGCAGAGCTTAGCGGTTTCCTTTGCGGAAACCGCTTTTTATTTTAAAAAAGGAGAAATATTTATGAACGAACTTGAAAATGTAAGAGGTCAAATAGAGGAAATTGACCAAAAGATTGCGGAGCTTTTTGAAAAAAGAATGGAATTTTCAAAAGATGTTGCAGCATACAAAAAAGAACGCGGTCTTTCTGTAAAGGACATATCCCGCGAAAATGCACTTCTTGACAAAAACCGCAGTTATATAAAAAATCCAGAAACGGAAGAATACTATGTGCAGCTGCAAAAAAAGATTATGGGGCTTTCCTGTGATTATCAGGAACGTCTTATTTCGGGACTGCGTGTCGCATACTGCGGTGTACCCGGCGCTTTTGCTCACATTGCGGCACAAAGTATGTATCCCTCTTCAAATCTTATGCCATACAAAACCTTTGAAGATGCATACCGTGCGGTAGAAAACGGCGAATGCGACTGCTGTGTACTCCCTCTTGAAAACAGTTATGCGGGAGAAGTTGATACCGTTGCCGATTTGCTCTTTACGGGAAGTCTTTTCGTAAATCAGGTAATAAATCTGCCGATAGAACATTGTCTTGTTGCAAAGCCCTCATCAAGTATAGAGATGATTAAAAAGGTTATAAGCCACGCCCAGGCATTAAAACAGTGCGGAGATTATATAAATAGCGCAGGCTTTGAGTCTGATGAGGTTTCAAATACAGCAGTAGCTGCAAATCTGGTTAAAAACTCCGACGATGACGCACTTGCCGCAATTTCCTCCTTTGAGGCTGCGGAAATTTACGGGCTTAAAGTTCTTGACCGCCACATAAACGATTCAAGAAACAATTCCACAAGGTTTGCCTCCTTTTCAAGGGTTCAAAACAGACCGCAAAAGGAAAAACTCCGTGAAAATGAAAACTTTATTTTGGTGTTTACCGTACAAAACCGAGCAGGTGCCCTTGCGCAGACGCTTAATATAATAGGTGCCCACGGTTATAATATGAAAAGTTTGAGAAGCAGACCTATGAAAGGTCTTGAGTGGCAGTATTTCTTTTATATTGAGGCGGAGGGAAATATAAATAACGAAAACGGCAGAACTCTCCTTTCAGAGCTTTCTGCCATATGCGCAAGACTAAAGCTTGCAGGCACCTATTATACCAAATCAAGAGAGGATATTAAGCTATGATAATTCCTGTAGTTTCTGATACCTTTAAATATGATATTGTAATAGGCAGTGATATTTTAAAAAATTCGTCAAATCTTCTCAATTTAGACCGAAAGGTTCTGATTGTCACCGACTCAGGTGTTCCGAAAGAATATGCGAAGACTGTTGCGGATTTGTCAAAGGAGCCTGTTATTGTAACAATTCCTCAGGGTGAGGGCAGTAAAAATATATCCGAATTCAGCAATATACTGTCTGTTATGCTAAAGTCAGGATTTTCCCGAGGCGACTGCGTAGTTGCCGTCGGAGGCGGTGTCGTTGGGGATATCGGAGGATTTGCCGCGTCCTGCTATATGAGAGGAATTGATTTTTATAACATTCCTACAACCTTGCTTTCGCAGGTTGACTCATCAATAGGCGGAAAAACCGCAATAGATTTTGACGGCGTAAAAAATGCAGTAGGCACTTTTTATCAGCCAAAAAAGGTGATAATAGACACAAACGTTTTAGATACTCTTGATTTTCGCCAGCTTGCATCAGGACTTGCAGAAGCGATAAAAATGGCGGCTACCTGTGATGAAAAGCTGTTTTCCTTTATCGAAAGAAGCGAAAATCTAAAAGATGATTTGCCCCAAATAATAGAGGGTGCAATCCGTATAAAAAAATCCGTTGTGGAAAAGGACCCAAAGGAAAACGGTTTAAGACGTGTGCTTAACTTCGGTCATACTATAGGTCACGCGGTGGAATCGGAAAGCGGCGGACGACTCCTTCACGGAGAGTGCGTAGCGCTCGGTATGTTGCCGTTTTGTGGGGATAGCATAAAACCTCGCCTTTGCAATCTTTTGAAAAAATACTCACTTCCCGTAAATATCGAAAAAAATGACAATCTTTTAAGCTATATAAAGCACGATAAAAAGCTGACAGATGGCAGTATTGTTACTGTGTTTGTGGACAAAATAGGCAGTTTCGGGTTCAGAAAAATGACAGCGGAAGAAATAATAGACCTGATATAAAGGAGGCAGCAAGCGTGAAAAATACATTTGGACTAAGTATTACAGTTACTCTCTTCGGCGAGAGCCACGGCGAGGCAATAGGCGCTGTGATAGACGGGCTTACTCCTGGAATTCCCGTTATTGAAGAAAGGATTGCCCGTGAGCTTGCACGCAGGCGTCCCACTTTGGTTACAGATACACCAAGGCGCGAAAATGATAAGTTCCGCATACTAAGCGGTGTTTTCGGCGGAAAAACTACAGGCACTCCCCTTGCAATTATAATACCCAATGAAAATGTGAAAAGCGGTGATTATACCTATGGAATATCCCGCCCGTCACACGCAGATTATGCGGCGTTTTGCAAATATCACGGTTTTGAGGACTATAGGGGCGGAGGTCATTTTTCGGGAAGAATTACAGCAAGCCTGTGTGCTGTCGGCGGAATACTCCTCCCTGCTCTTGAAAGCCTTGGCATAAAAATCGGAACGCATATCTTAAAATGTGCAGATATCAAGGATAATGATTTTTGCGACTTTGAAAAGGATATTAAAGAGCTTAATTCCTCGGAATTTCCCACAATTTCAAAAAAATGCGGCAAAAAAATAATCGAAAAAATACGGGAAACAGCAGAAAATTCCGACAGCATCGGCGGTATAACGCAGACAGCTATTTTCGGCGCATTTGCAGGTCTTGGCGAGCCTTGGTTTGACAGTGTTGAAGGTCTTATTTCCCACGCCGTATTCAGCCTCGGCGGTATAAAAGGCATTGAATTCGGCAAAGGATTTGCATTTGCCGATACCAAAGGCTCGGAAAGTAACGATGAATTCCGTATGGAAAGCGGAAAAATCGTCACAAAAACAAATAATAACGGCGGAATTAACGGCGGAATTACAAACGGTATGCCGATAGTATTTAACTGTGCAGTAAAACCTACGCCGTCTATTTCCCGTCCGCAGAATACCGTCAATTTTGTTAAAAAAGAAAATACTGAAATCGCAATCGCAGGACGCCACGACCCTGCAATCATAAGGCGCATTTGCCCTGTTATAGACAGTGTTTGCGCAATTGTTATATCGGATTTGCTTGCGTCAAGATACGGAAACGATGTGTTTTTAAAGGGAGATAAAATATGCAGTTCGGATTGATTGGAAAAAGTCTTTCGCACAGTTACTCGGCTGAAATCCACAGACGTATTGCCGATTATGATTATGAACTTTTGGAAATTTCTGAAAATGAACTTGCCCAGTTTTTGAAAAAGCGCGATTTTCAAGGCATTAACGTGACAATTCCTTATAAAGAGGCGGTTATCCCTTTTCTTGACGGAATTTCCAAAACAGCAGAAAAAATAGGCGCTGTAAATACAATTGTAAATAAAAACGGCAGACTTTTCGGATATAATACCGATTTTGCAGGTATGAGAGCACTTTTTGAACATACGAATATATCTGCGTCGGGCAAAAAAGCCGCAATTTTAGGCACGGGCGGAACATCAAAAACTGCTTTTGCAGTACTTAAAAGCTTTAGTGCAGGCGAAATAATTTTTGTTTCAAGAACGTCAAAGCCTAATTCTGTAACTTATGAAGAACTTTACGAAAAACACCGCAATGTGCAGATTATAGTAAACACAACTCCCTCGGGAATGTTCCCAAACGCAGACACCGCCCCTATTTCTATTGACGGATTTTCCCGTCTTGAAGGTGTTGTCGATGCAGTATATAACCCATTAAGAACAAATCTTGTGCTAAATGCAAGAGAGCGTAACATTCCTGCCTCTGGCGGTCTTTATATGCTTGCGGCGCAGGCGGTATATGCGTGTGAGCTTTTTACAGATACAAAACAAGATAAGAGTAAAATAAAAGAGGCATACGAGTATGTAAAAAGACAAAAGGAAAATATTGTTTTAATCGGTATGCCCTCATCAGGCAAAACAACGGTAGGAAAACTGCTTTCCAATGCTATTTGCAGGGACTTTTTTGACAGCGACGAAGAGATTTTGAAAATAATAAAAATGCCTATACGCGAATTTTTTGAAAAATACGGCGAGGAAAAATTCAGAAGCATTGAAAAAGAGGTTATCTCCTCCCTTTCTCAAAAAAGCGCTACAGTAATTGCAACAGGCGGAGGCGCTGTTTTAGACAGTAAAAATGTGACGGCATTAAAAAGAAACGGAAAAATGATTTTCCTTAACCGTTCACCAGAAAATCTCACGCCTACCAAAGACCGACCTTTATCCTCCGAAAGAGCCTCGCTCATTAAAATGTTTTCCGCACGTTATCCCATATACAAAAGCGTTGCGGATACTGTAATTTCGGCAGACGGAACACCGCAAAGCGTACTGGATACAATTTTAAAGGAGTTATCTTTATGAAAATACTTATTCTAAACGGACCGAATATAAATATGTTAGGCTTGCGTGAGCCTGAAATTTACGGAAAAGCAACTTATGAGGATTTGAAAAAACTTGTAAGCGATTATGCTGTGTCAAAAAATGTCGACGTGGAATTTTTTCAGTCCAATCACGAGGGCGACTTGGTTGACGCTATACAGCGCGCATATTTTGATAAAACCGACGGTATTGTATTTAATCCTGCTGCATACACGCATACGAGCGTCGCAATTTTGGACGCCTTAAAAAGCGTTAATATCCCGACGGTTGAGGTGCATATAAGCGATATTTTAAAAAGAGAGGATTTCAGGCAGAAAAGCTATATAAGGGACTACTCTCTATGCACTATTTCGGGAAAAGGTCTTTCAGGATACAATCTTGCAATTGATATACTTTTAAGAGGTGACAGATGTGAAAGCGATAATTAAACCGTCAGCGGCAAAGGGCAGAATTACCGCCCCACCGTCTAAAAGTTTTGCGCACAGAATTATGATTTGCGCCTCCTTGGCGGACGGCACAAGCACAATTTCAAATTTTTCCGAAAGTCAGGACTTGCTTGCAACCTGCGACTGCACCGCAGTCTTAGGCGCAAGTATAAAAAAATACGGCAACACCCTGCAAATTACTGGAGCAAAAATGCAAACCGCAAAAAATGCTGTCTTCCCCTGCCGTGAAAGCGGAAGTACGCTAAGATTTTTTATCCCGATTGCCTGCGCCCTTTATGACTCTTCTGTTTTTGAGGGCAGCAAGCGCCTTGTAGAGCGCGGGATAAGC
>JAFZNF010000023.1 GCA_017553025.1 Clostridia bacterium
AATGTGTCGTGGGGACAGAAAAAGACTGTGCAGGCAGAGGCAAAAGAAAGTTATGATGTGCTTAACAAGAAATCTGCACCGATACAGACTGAAAAATCAGTCAAAATGAAAAGCCGGGTGACAGCTCCCGTAAAAAAGGGAGATAAGCTTGGCGAAATCACCTTTACCCAAAACGGAAATGCAGTAAAAACGGTGGATATAGTTGCAGGAGAGGATATTGAGAAAAAGGGATTTTTCAAAATCCTTGCAGACTTGATAAAGGGAATAATAACTGGATAAAAAATAAGGCTTGAATTTTCAAGCCTTATTTTTGTGAAAAAGTGTAATCATACCGACCTCAGGCGGATTTGCAAATCGCGGTAGATGCAGGGTATTGCTCGCACCGCGGTTTACTATCATAGAAGATGCACCGTATTCATATTTTCCGCTTGTATAGTCGGGGAAAATCATTCTTTGCGAAAGTATGCTGGAGGTCGGCGCTAAAACTCCGCCAAAAAACGGAACTCGGATTTGTCCGCCGTGCATATGTCCCGATAAAATCAAATCAAAACCAAAATTCTTTATTTTATCAAATAAATTTGCCCGATGAAACAGCAAAATCTTATATCCGTCAAACTGAGGCAGGCTTAAAAATGCGGAATTTACTGACTCTTCTATCAGCTTCGGAATTTTTGAGAATGGGTCGCCTATTCCGAAAAGAGCTATTTTTTCGCCGTTTCTTTCTATGATTTCCATTTTTGAATTTAATAAAATCCCGCCCAAATCGGTAATTCTTCTTAAAAAATCAGCAGAATTTGCACGCCATAAATCGTGATTTCCCGTTACCAGATATATCGGCGCGAGTGTTAAGAGATTGTCAAAAAGCGACCAAAATCCGCAAGAGTCAGAGTCGTCGTCGTGGAACATATCCCCGCTTATGCAGATAACATCGGGACCGGATTTTTCAATAAGCTCAAAAATGCCATTTGCAGGATTTGAATGTGTATCGGAGATGTGCGCAATACGAAAACCGTCAAACCCTTTTGGAATTTTGTCGGAATGTATAGCGTATTCTGTAATTTCGGGGCTAATGCCGAGAAAATGTCCCATATTCATAAGAAATTCCACCTCTTTTCTATATATTATCATTTTTTTTCGTAAAAGGCAAATACATATTGTATTTTTTTGCATTTTGTGATAGAATTATAATGATAATTTCTTGTTATTTTATAGGGAGAGCTATGGCAAATTGTATAAGTGAAGAAGAAAAAGAACGGCAGAGAGAATTTCTTTTAAAGATAAAAAAAATAAATGATGATTTTTGCAGGACAAACGGACGCAGACCTCTTTGCAATACCGAAACCTACGGCTGTCAGCAAAATGAGAACGATACCGAACGCATACGCGGTATTCTGCGTGATGCAGGCTATGGCTTTTGCGAAAGGGCAGAAGATGCGGATTTGGTTATATATAATACCTGCGCGGTGCGTGAAAATGCGGAGGACAAGGTATACGGAAGGCTTGGTATTTTAAGACATATAAAGGAATCGCGCCCCGAACTTATAATAGGACTTTGCGGGTGTATGGTTCAGCAGGAGCATATGGCGGAGAAAATACGAAAGGTGCATAATCACGTTGACCTGATTTTCGGCACACACGCTCTTTATAAGCTGCCTGAGCTTTTATTGGAGGTTTTAGAAAAAAACCGCACCGTAACCTGTGTTGAAACTTCAGACGGGAGCATATGCGAGGATTTGCCGATTTTGCGCGACGCACAGAACAAGGCGTGGGTAAGCGTTATGTATGGCTGTAACAATTTTTGTTCCTATTGCATAGTCCCGTATGTCAGGGGCAGGGAAAGGAGCCGCAAGCCTCAAAAAATTCTTGCCGAAATAAAGGATTTGGTAAAAAGCGGTGTTACTGAAATATGCCTTTTGGGACAAAATGTGAACTCCTATGGTAAAGATTTGGCGAAAGACTGCGATTTTTCCGACCTTTTGCGTATGGTAAATGATATTGACGGGGTTGAGCGTATAAGGTTTATGACCTCGCACCCGAAGGATTTTGGGGACAAGCTGATAAAAACTATGACCGAATGTAAAAAGGTCTGTCATCAGCTGCATCTGCCGTTTCAGGCGGGCAACAACCGCGTGCTTTCGGAAATGAACCGAAAATACACAAAGGAAGAATACCTCAAAAAAATCGAAAAGGTTAAAAAGGCGATACCCGATATAGCCCTTTCAACAGATGTGATAGTCGGATTTCCTACCGAAACAAATAAGGATTTTGAGGATACTTTGGACGTTTTAAGAAAGGTCAGATTTGATACCATTTTTTCCTTTATTTATTCAAAACGCGAGGGTACACCTGCTGCAAAAATGGATTTTGTGCTTACAAATGAAGAGATACATAAAAATTTCGACAGACTTCTTGAGGTACAAAATGAAATTTCCAAAAGCAAAAATGAGCAATATGTAGGGAAAACCTACAGTGTATTGGTTGACGGCGTGAGTAAAAATAACGAAAAAACGCTATCGGGCAGAACCGATACGGGCAAAATTGTAAACTTTAAAGGCGATAAAGACTTAACAGGAAAATATGTTGATGTAAAAATTACAGAGGCTCACACATGGAGTTTAAATGGCGAACTGATTTAGGAGGGATAAAAATGACAATTATTGAAAAAGCACACGAGCTTGGAGAAATGATTAAGAGGAGTAAGGAAATGGAGGCGCTTTCTGCCGCTGAAAAGGCGCAGCAGGAGGATAGCGATGCACAGCAGCTTATTGCGGATTTTAACATAAAAAGATTGAATTTGGCACGCGAAATTCAAAGCGGAAAGATTACCGAGGAAGAGGCAATTAAAAAGAATAATGATGCATTTTCCGAAATGGTCGAAAAATCACAGGTCATTTCCGATTATGTTGAGGCAAAAAAGCAGTTTGATAACCTTGTAAACAGCGTAAATAATGTTATAAACGTGTATATAATGGGCGAACAGCAGGGCTGCACACACGACTGTTCAACCTGCGGAGGCTGTCACTAAAATTTAAAACGGGAGCGTTTAATATGCAGACTGATAAATTGTCGCCTATGATGAGGCGGTATCTGGAAACGAAAAAAGAATACAGCGACTGTATATTGTTTTACCGTCTGGGCGATTTTTACGAGATGTTTTTTGATGACGCAAAAACTGCATCGCTTGAATTGGAACTTACACTGACGGGTAAAAAATGCGGACTTGCCGAGCGTGCACCGATGTGCGGTGTGCCTTTTCACAGTGCAAATGTGTATATTGAAAGGCTGGTTTCAAAAGGCTATAAGGTTGCAATCTGCGAACAGCTTGAAGACCCAAAGGACGCTAAAGGTCTTGTAGACAGGGGCGTAATACGCGTTATCACCGCAGGAACGCGCACCTTTGAAAATATGCTGGACGATAAAAGCAACAACTATTTTGTGACGGTCTGTAAAAAGGAAAAAACAGCTCTTGTTTTCTGCGATATTTCAACGGGCGAAGTTTTCGCCTGCGAAATCTTGAAAGACAGCGCTGTTTTAAATGAGATTGCGAGGTATTCGCCAAGCGAAGTTATATTAAATCCCGATGCAAAAACCGCTTTTGAAAGAGAAATTGTATCACGCATAACTGAAGCGGTAACAGAATATGACAATGATTTCTTTGAGGCTGACGAAAACCGCATAAATGAACAGTTCAAAAAAGGCGGGGATTTATTAAAAAGCGACGCATTAAAATCCGCCGTATGTGCTATGATACGCTACTTAGAGCATACTCAAAAAGCACACGTGGACTGCATTGATGAAATTTCAGTTTATCAGGCAGACGAATTTTTGGAAATGGATTTTTGGGCGCGCAGAAATCTTGAAATAACCGAAACAATGCGGGATAAGTCGAAAAAATATTCGCTTTTGTGGGTTTTGGACAGAACAAAAACATCAATGGGCGCAAGAAAACTAAAACAATGGCTTGAAAAACCCCTTGTAAATGCAGTCAGAATAAATAACAGACTGTGCGCGGTAGGCGAGCTTAAGGAAAACATAATGCTTGCAGACGATTTTGGGGCGGTACTTTCTAAAATTTACGATATCGGCAGAATTACAAACAGAATATCATTAAATACTGCAGCACCAAAAGACTTGGTAGCTCTTAAAAATTCGCTTTTAGTACTTCCCGAGCTAAACTATCTTCTTTCAAAAACGTCATCGCCTATGCTTTCTGCATTTAATATAAATTTTGATATTATGTCCGATATAGCAGGACTTTTAACGGATAGCATAAATGATGATGCACCCATATCTTTGCGGGACGGGGACGTCATAAAAGACGGATATAACAGCGAGCTTGACGAATTAAGACGTATAAGCAAGGACGGACGTGCGTGGATTTTGGGAACGGAGGCAGAGGAAAAGGAGAGGACGGGTATCAAAAACCTTAAAATAAGCTATAACAAGGTTTTTGGTTACTATATAGAGGTCACAAAAGCCAATTCCGATATGGTGCCTGATTATTACATAAGAAAACAAACTCTTGTTAATGCAGAACGCTACATAACTCCCCAGCTCAAGGAGATGGAGGACAAGGTTTTGGGCGCATCACAGAGAATTGCGGAGCTTGAAATAAGACTATTTGATGAAATAAGGCAAAAAATAGGTTCTGAGATAGACAGGCTTAAAAAGGTCTGCGATATCGTTGCAACGGTTGACGTTTTGCAGTCGCTCGCGCAGGTTGCGTTTAAGCTGGGCTATGTTATGCCTGAGATTTCCGAAAATGGCGGAATTACCATAAAGGACGGCAGACACCCCGTTGTCGAGCGCACACTTAAAGATACGATTTTTGTCCCGAATGATACCCAAATGGACGATTTTGAAAACCGCGAGCTTATTATAACAGGTCCGAATATGGCAGGAAAATCAACCTATATGCGCCAGGTGGCACTGATAACGCTTATGGCTCAGGTGGGCAGCTTTGTTCCCGCAAGCTATGCCAAAATCGGCGTAGTTGACAAAATATTTACACGTGTAGGCGCCTCCGACGATATTGCACAGGGGCAAAGCACATTTATGCTTGAAATGGTAGAAGTTTCAAACATTTTGAAAAATGCAACTCCCAAATCTCTTGTGATTTTAGACGAAATAGGCAGGGGAACATCTACATATGACGGGCTTGCAATCGCGTGGGCGGTTGCCGAGTATATGGCAGAAACGGCAAAGTCCAAGACGCTTTTTGCGACGCATTACCACGAGCTTACAGGTCTTGAAAATGACTTTTCATCAATCAAAAACTATTCTGTAGCGGTAAAAAAGCACGGAGATGACATAACCTTCCTGCGAAAAATCATAAGAGGCGGAGCAGATGACAGTTACGGTATAGAGGTTGCGGCGCTGGCAGGTGTAAAAAAGAGCGTAATAGAGCGTGCAAAGAGTATTTTGAAGATGATTGAAAAAGAGGACACTGACGCCGTTCATACGCATAAAATACAGGAAATAAATCCACAAGTAGGGCTTGAGGAACAGACAGCTTTTGATATTTTTGAGGAATTAAAGGCTATGGACGTCACCACCTACACGCCGATTGAGGCACTTAATAAACTTTACGAAATGGCAAAGCGTGCCAAGAATTAAGGAAAGGGATAAAAATGGGAATTATCAATGTTCTTCCTACCGAAATTTCTAATAAAATTGCCGCGGGCGAAGTGGTTGAAAGACCTGCGTCGGTGGTAAAAGAGCTTGTGGAAAATGCCATTGACGCAGGTGCAACCGTTATAAATGTAGAGATAAAAAAAGGCGGAGTGACCTACATAAGGGTAACGGATAACGGACGGGGTATGGCGAGAGATGATGCTGAAATTGCGTTTTTGCGCCACGCAACAAGCAAGATAAAAAGAGAAGAGGATTTGGACGCTATCTATACGCTTGGTTTCCGCGGCGAGGCGCTTTCAAGTATCGGCGCGGTTGCGCAGGTGGATTTATATACAAAGCGTGCTGAGGATAATGAGGGCACCTATGTAAACATAAGCGGAGGCACGGTAAACAGGGTAGAAACAAAGGGTATGCCCGACGGCACTACCATAGCCGTCAATAATCTTTTTTACAATACGCCTGCCAGAATGAGGTTTTTAAAACGTGATGCAAGCGAGGCAGCGCTGGTGACCGATATTATGGAGCGGTTTATTTTGTCGCACCCCGAAATATCCTTTAGGTATATAATTGATTTAAGGGATAAATATTTCACGGCAGGCGACGGGAAACTTTCAGGAGCTGTATATGCGGTTTACGGCAAAAACTATGTAAATTCGCTTATTCCGATAGAGTATGAAACGGAAACTCTTAAAATAAGCGGTGCTATAGGAAAGGGCGATTTAGCAAGACCTAACAGGAACTACCAGAGCTTTTTTGTGAATAAGAGGTATGTAAAAAGCCTTAAAATTTCAACTGCGCTTGAAACGGCGTATAAAAATCAGATAATGATCGGCAAGCACCCGATGGCAATTTTGAATATTGAAATCAATCCGAAATTTACCGATGTAAACGTGCATCCCACGAAGCTTGAAGTCAAGTTCTCAAACGAGGAGGAAGTTTTCCGCGCAATATATCATTGTGTGCAAAATGCACTTTATGAAATTCCGAATGTCCCTAAAATTGAACGTGCAAAACCTGAAAAAAGCGAATTTTTAAGGGATAGCATTACTATAAGGCGACAGGAGATAATAAAACCTGAACCTAAGAAGCCGACTGTAAAGCCTCAGGATATAAAGAAGACAAAATCGGAATATGCAGTAAAGAATGACAACGAGTATTTTGTAAAAAAGCAGGAGGAAATAGTCGAGGCATTTAGGGGAATAGAAGAACTGAAGGAGCAAAAAATATCAGAAACTACGGGCGAAGATGTCAAAATTGACATTTTAACTAAAATGGAGCGTGAGAACTCTGCAGGAAGCGTTCTTTCGGAGCAGGATTGGGGATTTGATGCAGATGATGTACGTATTATAGGTCAGGCATTTAACACATATGTAATAGCGCAGTCGGGCGATACTATGATAATTGCCGACCAGCACGCAGCGCACGAGCGTTTAAAATATGAGGAGCTCAAAAAGGAGCTGGAAAAACGCAAAGTTACCTCCCAGATTTTACTTGTACCTGTTGTTATAGATTTGACTGCGGGAGAAATGGCAGTATTTTCGGAAAATGCACAAAATTTTGCGGATATGGGATTTGAACTTGAGGAGTTCGGAAATAATACTCTGCTTTTGCGCGCAACTCCCGAGCCGTTGGACGAAGAGGGGCTAAAAGGGCTTGTTATTGAGCTTATAGACCAATTTGAAAATAATAAGCAGGAGATTATTTCGGAAAAAATGCAGAGGGCGCTTTATACAATAGCCTGCAAAGCTGCAGTTAAAGCAAATCATAAATTTGATACTTTCGAGCTTGAAACACTTTTAAAAGAAATCCTTGCACTTAAGAATATAAATACCTGTCCGCACGGCAGACCCATAATTATTACTATGTCAAAAAAAGAGCTTGAAAAAGAGTTCAAGAGGATAGTGTAATGATACCGATAGTAGTGGTTGCAGGAGCTACCGCATCAGGAAAGACTGCGCTTTCTTTAGAGCTTGCAAAAAGGCTTTCGGGCGAGATTGTGTCCTGCGACAGTATGCAGATTTATAAAGGAATGGACATAGGCACGGCAAAACCGACAAAGTCGGAAATGCAGGGAATACCGCATCATATGGTTGATATTTTGGAACCGTCCCAAAGCTTTTCGGTTGCTGATTTTTGCGCTATGGCAAGGAGGATTATTTCAGATATTGCAAAACGCGGAAAACTCCCCATTTTGGCAGGCGGAACGGGGCTCTATATAGATTCGCTTGTGAACAACATTGATTTTGCCGGGGAAACGGGAAAATCAAAGATAAGAGATGAACTTTTTGCAATGGCTGAAAAAGAGGGAAAAGATGCAGTTTATGAAATTCTTTTAAAAATAGACCCCGAATATGCAAAAATTGTCCACCCTAATAATGTAAAAAGAGTTATACGTGCAATAGAGCTGTATAAAGCAACAGGTATGACGGTAACGGAGCATAATAAATTACCGAAAACACCAATTTATGACGGCGTATATTTCTGTATAGACTGGGACAGAGAGACACTTTATAACCGCATAAATGAACGGGTTGACAAAATGATAGATGCGGGACTTGAAACCGAGGCAAAAACGCTTTATGATGAGTACGGAAGACAGAATTTTACTGCTTTTGCGGGGATAGGATATAAGGAGTTTTTTGATTATTTTGAGGGTAAAAAGACGCTTTCGGAAACGATAGAGGAGATAAAACAAAATACACGCAGATATGCAAAAAGGCAGATTACGTGGTTTCGCAGAAATGATAAAATCCATTGGCTTGCGCCCGACGAAAATATGATAGAAAATGCAATAAGCATAATAAAACAGGAATTGTCAAATTGACAATTCCTGTTTTTGTATCTTATTTATTCAGCCATTTTTACGAGCTTTTCATATTTAGCCTTTGCATCAGCCTGTGCCTTTTCAAAGAGAGCTTTTGCTCTTTCAGGGTTAGACCTTGCAAGTGAGTTATAACGAACCTCGCCCATAATGAAGTCTTCATAGCTTGCCTTTGGCTCTTTTGAGTCAAGCTGGAATGGGTTCTTGCCCTCCAAAGCGCGTCTTGGGTCGAAACGGAAGAGGTGCCAGTAACCTGCCTCAACAGCTTTCTTTTCCTCGGTCTGAGCAATGCTCATACCGCCCTTGATACCGTGGTTGATACAAGGAGCATAACCGATTATAAGTGACGGACCGTTATAGCTTTCAGCCTCTAAAAGCGCCTTTAAGCACTGGTTGTAGTCAGCGCCCTGAGCGATTTGAGCAACATAGATGTAGCCGTAGCTCATAGCGATTGCTGCCAAGTCTTTCTTCTTAACAGACTTACCTGCTGCTGCAAACTGTGCAATAGCGCCTGTAGGTGTTGATTTTGATGACTGACCGCCTGTATTTGAGTAAACCTCGGTATCAAATACCATAATATTTACATCTTCGCCCGATGCCAAAACGTGGTCAAGACCGCCGAAACCGATATCGTAAGCCCAGCCGTCACCGCCGAATATCCAAACGGACTTCTTATTTAAGAAATCTTTGTCTGCAAGAACGTCTTTTGCCTCTTGAGAGTTAAGATTAGCAACAGCTTTTAACAGCTCTTCTGTTGCAACACGGTTAGCTGTGCCGTTTTCCTTTGTTTCAAGGAATTTATCAACAGCACTCTTAACCGATGGCTCAGCATCTGCAAGTTTTTCAAGCTTTTCAATATTCTTTTCACGGATAGCCTTTTGACCTAAGAACATACCGTAGCCGTATTCTGCGTTATCCTCAAAGAGTGAGTTAGCCCAAGCAGGACCTTTGCCCTCTTTATCGGTTGTATAAGGCGTTGATGGTGATGAACCGCCCCAGATTGATGAACAGCCTGTCGCGTTTGCGATATACATTCTGTCGCCAAAGAGCTGTGTTATAAGTTTTGCATAAGGTGTTTCGCCGCAGCCTGCACAAGCGCCTGAGAATTCAAGATAAGGCATTCTGAATTGTGAGCCTTTAACTGTTGTAATCGGGAACTTTTCAAGTACAGACGGTTTTTGTGCAAGTTTTACGCCGTAATCAAAGCCCTTCTGCTCGTCTAAGTTGTTATCAAGCGGCGACATTGAAAGTGCTTTTGTGCCTTTAACTTCAGGACAGACATTTACGCAGGAGCCGCAGCCTGTACAGTCTAAAACAGAGATGGACATACCGTAGTAGTATCCGTCAAGCTGTTTCATATTGACATACTTCATACCCTCGGGAGCATTTTTAAGCTCTTCCTCGGTAAGAACTACAGGACGGATACAGCCGTGAGGACAAACGTATGAGCAAAGTCCGCACTGCAAGCAGACATCGCCGTTCCAGGTAGGAACATCTATTGCAATACCGCGTTTTTCAAATGCAGCAGAGCCGAGAGGAACCTCGCCGTTTGCATAAGGAACAAATGTTGAAACGGGAAGCTGCATTCCGCGGAAACCGTTAATCGGAACAAGCACGTTATTTACATAGTCAACGAGTTTGCCGCTGCCCTCGTGTTTAACAGACAGGTCTTCATCCTTTGCGTTCTTCCAGCTTTCAGGTACTTCTACTTTAACTATTGCCTTTGCACCTGCATCGATAGCGTCGTGGTTCATCTTAACGACAGCATCGCCCTTTTTGGAGTAGGAAGCAGTAGCTGCATCTTTCATATACTTAATTGCATCTTCTGCAGGAATGATATCTGCGAGCTTAAAGAAAGCAGACTGAAGCACTGTGTTAATTCTGTTTCCAAGACCGATTTCCTTGCCGATTTTAACACCGTCGATGGTATAGAATTGGATATTGTTTTCAGCAATATATCTCTTAACCTGACCGGGAAGATGTGTTTCAAGCTCGTCCTTATCCCAAGAGCAGTTTAATAGGAATACACCGCCCGGCTTTACATCTTGTACCATATCGTACTGTCTGATATACGATGCCTTGTGGCAGGCAACAAAGTCAGCCTTATTTATAAGGTAGGTGGAGGTAATTTTCGCATTTCCGAAACGCAGATGTGAAACGGTAAGACCTCCGGACTTTTTGGAGTCATAGTCAAAGTATGCCTGAACGTTCATATCGGTATGGTCACCGATAATCTTAACTGAGTTCTTGTTTGCACCAACTGTGCCGTCAGCGCCCAAGCCCCAGAACTTGCAGCTCTTGATACCGCTGGGAGTTGTGTCGGGATTTTCTGTAATATCAAGCGACAGATTTGTAACATCGTCCTTTATGCCGATTGTGAAATGCTTTTTGTCATTGTTTCTGAATGCAGCAATGATTTGCGCAGGAGTTGTGTCCTTTGAGCCTAAGCCGTATCTTCCGCCAAAAACGGGAATACCTGCAAATTTTGAGCTTTCCAAGGCTGCTACAACATCAAGATAAAGCGGTTCGCCGACAGAACCTGATTCTTTTGTCCTGTCTAAAACAACAATCTTTTTAGCAGTAGCAGGAATGGCATCAATAAAGTGATTTACAGAGAAAGGTCTGTAAAGACGGACTTTAATCATACCAACTTTTTCGCCTTTGGCGTTCATATAATCAACTGTTTCGGAAATTGTATCGTTTACTGAACCCATAGCGATTATAACAGTTTCGGCATCTTGTGCACCGTAGTAGTTAAAGAGCTTGTAATCGGTACCGATTTTAGCATTAACCTTATCCATATACTCCTGGGTAAGAGCAGGAATTGCCTCATAATACTTATTAGAAGCCTCTTTTGCCTGGAAGAATACGTCAGGATTTTGAGCTGTTCCGCGCTGAGCAGGGTGATGCGGATTTAACGCATTCTTTCTGAAATCAGCGATTGCGTCCCAGTCAACCATTTCAGCAAGGTCAGCGTTATCCCAGCAAGCAACTTTCTGGTACTCGTGACTTGTTCTGAAACCGTCAAAGAAATGAATAAAAGGAACTCTTCCTTTAATTGTTGTAAGATGTGCTACAGCACCCAAATCCATAGCCTCCTGCGGATTTGACGATGCAATCATTGCAAAGCCTGTCTGACGGCAAGCCATAACGTCCTGATGGTCACCGAAAATAGAAAGTGCGTGCGACGCCAAAGCACGTGCCGAAACGTTGAATACGCAAGGCAAAAGCTCGCCTGCAATTTTATACATATTCGGAATCATCAACAAAAGTCCCTGAGATGCGGTATAGGTAGTAGTCAAAGCGCCCGCAGCCAGTGAGCCGTGCACTGTACCCGAAGCGCCTGCCTCGGACTGCATTTCGGTAACCTGAACGGTTCTGCCGAAAATATTTTTTTGTCCTGCAGTCGCCCATTTGTCGGTTACTTCAGCCATTGTAGACGACGGCGTGATAGGATAGATAGCAGCGACGTCGGTAAATGCGTAGGACGCATAAGCGGCGGCGTTGTTACCGTCCATAGTTTTCATTTTTCTTGCCATAGAAAAATCTCCTCCTTAATTTATTGTTTGGGATTAGTCAATCCATTATTTATAAGGTAATGAATAAAAATCCATACCCAACTATAATAACACTTTTTCAGCACAAAATCAATAACCAAAACCTATAAATTTGTTGCAAATTCAAAATTTTTACATTTTTTTACGTTTTAATAGGAAAATACTTGCAAAAATGCCTGAAATTATGCCCAAAAAGGCAACAACCTGTGAAATTCCCAAAACATTGGGGATTAAATACAGGATATATTCACTGTTCCGCATACCCTCCAAAAAGAGTCTTCCGAGGCTGTACCAGAAAATATAGAAGAAAAACACCTGTCCGTCTGCGCGTTTTTTGTCCCGAAAAATCAGAATAAGCAAAAGGCCTAAGGAGTTCCAGACTCCCTCATATAAGAATAACGGGTGAACGCCTTTTCCGCCGTTTATTGTCATAGCAAAAAGGCTGTCCGTTTCGTGTCCATAGACCTCGGCATTAAAGAAATTTCCCCATCTGCCGATAATTTGCCCGATTAAAAGCCCGGGAGTGCAAACGTCAAAAACGTTAAGAGTGTTCAGATTTCTTTTTTTGCAAATAAAATAAGCTGTGGCGATAGCGCCGATTAAGGCTCCGTATATGGCTATACCGCCCTCCCAAATTTTAAAGACACCCCAAAATCCGCCTACCCCGTTCCAATCGAATATACAATAGTAAATCCTTGCGGAAATTATGGAAATAATAAGTCCCCAAAAGCATATATCAAAGATATCGTCAGGATTTACTCCACGCTTTTGACAGGTTTTTGTGACGAATAAAAG
>JAFZNF010000024.1 GCA_017553025.1 Clostridia bacterium
GTACAAAATGGACAACGCGGCTCGGTATAATCTTCTCTTTCCATAAACTCACCCCTTATAATAAAATTCTATCATAAAACGGAAAAAAATGCAAGAAAATGCGTTGCCAATTTTGATTTTAAATGATATAATTCGGGTAGAAACAGAGGCGAAATGATATGAAATGGTATAAATTTAATATAAATGATATGACAAAAGCAGAATATGACGCCTTTTTGAGCCTTATGAACGCGGAAAAGCGCGAGCGGGTAAACCGCTTTAAAAGCGAAGCCGACAAAAAGCTGTGCGTATGCGGAGAAATGCTCGCAAAGCGCGCTGTTTCGGAGATAAGCGGGAAAAAAATTGAGGAGCTTGTTTTTGAAGCGCAAAAAGGCGGAAAGCCGGTTTGTAAAAATGCAGATGTATGGTTCAGCATAAGCCATTCTGGCGAATATGCGGTCTGTGCGGTAAGCGATAGACCGGTAGGCATAGACATTGAGCGTATTAAGCCGTATAACGAAAGCATAGCAAGGCGGATTTGTACGCTTAAGGAGCTTGAAGCGATTGAAAAAAGCGGGGATAAGGCCCGTGAATTCATTAAAATCTGGACGCAAAAAGAGGCGGCTTTAAAACGGGACGGAAAAGGTGTCTTTTCATCCGGTATCAAAGCCTGCCTTTTGGACAGAAGGATAGAAACTATTGAATTTGAAGATTATTTTGTGAGCATCTGCGAGTAGTCATTCGTTAAATTTTATGCCTTGAAAACTACCCCTTTTCAGCATTTCTTTGTCAATTTCATTTAATACCACAAACTTTTTAAGACTCCATAGGGGAGCGATCAGAGTGTCGCGTCCTCCGTCTCCGGTAAGGCGCTGTATTACTGTATCTTCATGGAAAAGTTCAAGGCAGTCGCAAATGATTTTGACATATTCAGTAAGCGTAAGGGTGTCAAATTCGCCCCTTTCATACTGCTCGGCGATTTTTGTGCCCTTTAAGATATGCAGAAGATGCATTTTTACAAAATCGGGGCGGAGATTAGAAACCGTTTCGGCTGATTTTAACATCATTTCATAGCTTTCTCCCGGAAGCCCCTCGATAAGATGAACGCAGACCTTGATTTTACGTTCTTTTAATTTAAAATAGCCGTCCAGAAACTCGTCGAAGGTGTGGCAACGGTTTATTTTTTTGCCCGTTTCGTCAAAAATCGTCTGAAGCCCAAGCTCAACAATAAGATATGTACGAAGGTTAAGCTCTGAAAGGTAGTCAAGAACATCATCATTGAGACAGTCGGGGCGGGTTGCTGTTGCAAGCCCTACGACGCCGTCTTTTTTAAGCACAGGTTCAAATTTTTCTCTGAGGATATCTGCGGGCGCGTATGTGTTGCTGTTTGCCTGAAAATAGGGAATATACAGCGCATCGGGCCATTTTTTGTGCATTTTTGCCTTTACCGCTTCAAACTGCGTCAAAATATCGTCATCAGGATTGCCTGCAAAATCACCGCTTCCCGAAAGGCAATAGGTGCAGCCGCCGAAGCCCTTCGTGCCGTCGATATTCGGGCAGGTAAAACCGCCGTTTAAGGCAACCTTAA
>JAFZNF010000025.1 GCA_017553025.1 Clostridia bacterium
CTGTCCTCGCCATAGATTTTGATTATTTTCTCTGCTTCACCCTTTTTGAGCGCAAAAAGCGACGAGCTTGTATCAACATAAAAATTTTCGTGACCTGCAAGCTTTTCCGCCGCCTGCTCCCATACCGAATAGCCGCCGAAATGTGCCCCGATAACGGTAAGATTGTCATAAATATCAAGTATCGGCGCAATTCTGTTGGGATTGGAATTATCGTATCGGAAATCTCCGCAATGAATTAAAACGGGCAGCGAATACTTTTCGCAAAGCTCATATATTTTAAGCATACGGTAATCGTCCGATTTATACCCTTGAATGTCGGGATGCAGTTTTACACCCTTTAACCCGAGCGAAATAAGCTCCTCAATATCCGCTTTCATATCGGCGCTTTCAGGGTGCATAGCACCAAACCCCGTCATTTTCCCTCCGCTTGATTGCACCGTTTCTGCTATAAAACGATTTATCCTTGACACCTGTTTCGGCGTTGTTGCAACCGAATGTACCAGATAGTGCGTAAAACCTGCCAAAGCCCCCTCTTTTATAAGAGTATCGGCTTTTCCGTCCATACACATTTTTGCATCATAGAATTTGCCTATCGCCATTGCTGCTTTTAGCGCCACTTTTTCAGGGAAAATATGACAATGCGCGTCTAAAATTTTATACATTTTACGCCTCTTATATCTTTGTTATCCAACCGAATTTATCTTCCGCTCTGCCCCACTGTATATCTGTCAGGCTGTCGTAAAGCATCTGTGTGGTTTCTCCTATCTTATTATCGTTTATAACATAGGTTTCGCCCTCATAGTAAAGCTCTCCGACAGGGGAAACAACCGCAGCCGTTCCGCAGCCCCAGAATTCTTCCATTTTTCCGCTCTTTAGTGCGTCTATGATTTCATCAATACTGATTTTACGCTCTGTAACCTTATATCCCTTTGATTTCAACAGCTCGATTATGGATTTCCTTGTGATACCCGGCAAAATTGAACCGCTAAGCATAGGCGTTATGATTTCGCCGTCAATCTTCATCATAACATTCATAGCACCTACTTCTTCAATGTATTTTCTTTCAACGCCGTCCAGCCACAAAACCTGTGTAAAGCCGAGTTTTTCCGCCTTTTCGCCTGCGCGTGTTGCAGCAGCATAGTTTCCGCCGCATTTAGCATAGCCTGTACCGCCTCTGACAGCCCTTACATCTTGGTCTTCAATCATAATTTTGACAGGGTTTATGCCCTCCTGATAATAACTTCCTGATGGTGATGCGATTATTAAAAAGTTTGCTCTGTTTATTGAATGAACACCCAAATGCTCGTCATTTCCGAACATAAACGGTCTTAAGTAAAGTGACTCGCCCTCGCCGTAAGGCACCCAATCCTGTTCAACCTTAACAAATTCTAAAATTGCGGAAAGCATATCCTCCTCGGGAATTTGCGGAAGTCCTATTCTTTCTGCAGAATTATTCATTCTGCGCACATTTTCTATAGGTCTGAAAAGCTGAACGCTTCCGCCTGCCGTTCTATACGCTTTTAATCCTTCAAAAATCTCCGCTCCGTAGTGGAAAACGGTTGCCGCAGGGTGTAAATTGAGATTTGCAAACGGAATTATCCTTGCATTTGACCAGCCCTTGCCCCTTTCATAGTCCATAACAAACATATGGTCTGTGAAAATCTTTCCAAATCCGAGATTTTCCGTCTGCTTTGCCTTTGGATTTTGTGTTTTTGTGATTTTGATTTCCATTTTTTCATATCTCCTTTTTAAATTATTCCTTGGTTACTATTCCCTCAACCTTTTTAATGCCTAACTTTTTCGCCGCATCATCGCGCATCTGGAATTTTAAGATTTTACCTGCGGCATTCATCGGGAAACTATCTACAAAATCTATATATTTCGGCACTTTATGTTTTGCCATATGGCTTTTAATATACTCTTTCATCTCATCTGCGGTCATCGTTTCGCCCTCTTTCAGGATTATGCACGCCATAATTTCTTCGCCGTACTGCTCGTCGGGAACTCCGATTACCTGAACATCTTTTACCTTTTCGTGAGTATATATAAACTCCTCTATCTCTTTTGGATATATATTCTCGCCACCGCGGATAATCATATCCTTAAGCCGTCCCGTTATGCGGTAATTCCCCTCAGGGGTTCGGAGTGCTAAATCGCCCGTATGAAGCCAGCCGTTTTCATCAATAGCCGCCGCAGTTTCCTTCGGCATTTTATAGTAGCCTTTCATAATGTTATACCCGCGCGCCACAAACTCGCCCGTGACATTATCAGGCAAATCCTCGCCCGTTTCGGGGTCTACAATTTTACATTCAATCTCAGGCATAGCCCTGCCCACCGTTGCAACACGCACCTCAATCGGGTCGTCGGTACTGCTCATAGTACAGCCCGGCGACGCCTCCGTCTGACCATAAACGATTACAATTTCTTTCATATTCATCTTGTTTACAACGTCATTCATTGCCGATATGGGGCAGGGTGAGCCTGCCATAATGCCTGTGCGCATATATGAAAAATCGGTCTTTTCAAAATCAGGGTGTGAAAGCATTGCAATAAACATTGTCGGAACACCGTGAAAAGCGGTTATCCGCTCCTGATTTATGCAAGCAAGGGCAGGCTTTGGCGTAAAGTACGGAAGCGGCAGAAGCGTTCCTCCGTGAGTCATTGTTGCGGTCATAGCAAGCACCATACCGAAACAGTGGAACAGCGGCACCTGCACCATCATTCTGTCTGCTGTTGACAAATCCATCCTGTCGCCTATGCATTTACCGTTATTTACGACGTTGTAATGCGTGAGCATAACGCCTTTAGGAAATCCCGTCGTTCCCGATGTATACTGCATATTGCAGACATCGTGAATGTTCACCTTTGCCGCCATTCGCAAAACCTCGGAAATCGGCACAGAGGTTGCTAACCCTTTTGCCTCTTTCCAGGTTATACACCCCTTTTGGCGGTAACCTACCGTTATAATATTTCTTAAAAACGGAAGCCTTTTCGAGTGCAGTTTGTCCCCCGGTTTCATATCCGCAAGCTCAGGGCAAAGCTCGGAAATAATCTCATTGTATTTGGAATCCCGCCAGCCCTTAATCATAACAAGGGTATGCGTATCCGACTGTTTCAAAAGATATTCAAGCTCGTGGATTTTGTATGCGGTATTTACCGTAACCAAAACCGCGCCTATCCTTACCGCTGCCCAGAAGGTTATATACCACTCGGGCACATTTGTCGCCCATACGGCAATATGTGTGCCCTTTTTAACGCCAAGCGCAATAAGGCTTCGGCAGAATTCATCTACATCGTCGCGGAACTCGGAATATGTTCTTGTATAGTCGAGAGTTGTATATTTAAACGCAAGCTGGTCCGGGAAATGCTCCGCCATAGCGTCTAAAACCTGTGAGAACGTTTTTTCTATGAGTGCATCCTTTTTCCACAGAAATTTGCCTGTTCCGCGCTTATTTTCGTAAAGGGTATGTTTTGCACGGGAAAGATTTTCAAACCGCGACATAAAGCTGACAAAATGCGGAAAAATTATGTCCATATCGCAAATGTCACTGTCCCATTTCGGGTCCCATTCAATAGACATAAACCCGTCATAATTCACAGAACGCAAAGCATTTATGACCTCTGCAATCGGCATAGAGCCTTCGCCTACCAAACTGAATGAATTTTCGCCGTCGGAATCCTTTATATGAATATGGCGTATATATGCACCCAGATTTTTTACCGTTTCTTCTGGCTGTTCCCCGTGCAGGCGGTATGGATAATGTAAATCCCATAAAGCTGCAAGGTTGTCATTTGCAAATTCGTTCAAAAAGTCTGCAAGTTTTTTAGTATCGGAAAATACCCCTACAGTTTCAACAAGCAGTATTATACCCTTTTTTTCAGCCTTTGGCAACGCTTTTTTTACAAAATTCCTCGCCCCGTCTTCGCTTTTCACCGCTTTTATTCTTATATTCTTTGTATGAAGTGCGATACAGGCATCTATGCAATTATCAAGCTCGGAAAGTGCAGTTTCTTCATCTTCCGATATGTCGGAAACCATATCTATACAAGGAATTTTTATCCCGCTCTCTAAAAGCATATAGTATGTTTCGGAAAAGCCCTTAATTTGTTTTGTGTCGTGTATTTCTATACCTGAAAACTTATATTCCTTTGCAATTTTTATAAATTCATCAAGCTCAACATCTTTCCAGCGATTTGTGGAAAAAGACAAATTCATTTCTATGCCTCCTCAAAGCAGATTTTATTAAGTGCGTTTACATATGCATTTATACTGGATTCTACAATATCTGTGGAAATCCCTTTACCTGAGTAAAGCTTGCCGTTGCTCCTCAATTTTACAACAGTAACACCTACCGCTTCCTTTCCCTCGGTTACCGATTGGATTTGGAAATCGTCCAGCTCAAACTTTCTTCCCGCAATTTGCTCTATGCACTGAAACGCCGCATCAATAGGACCGTCGCCCACCGTTACTCCCTGAAGCTCTTCCTTATCCTTTAAAAGCGTCATAACACAGGAGGAATTTATAAGATTTCCGCTGTTTATTGTGTAGTTTTTAAGTTTATATACAGGCGCAATTTGAAGTGCGGCGCTTGCAACGATTACCTCAAGTTCCCGTTCCGTAATCTGCTTTTTCCTCGCAACCTTTACAAATTCTTCATATACGTTTTTAATATCCTCGTCGGAAAGGTCATAGCCCAGCTTTTTAACGGCAAGCGAAACGGTATTTATGTCATCTTTGTCGCTTAAGACAAGACTTTCTCTTTTTTCCGTTTCAAAAATTTCACCGTTTTTAATGTCCTGAACTTTTAAAAACCCCAATCTTGATACAGTATGTTCAAGCTCAGTATAATTGAGGTCTGTATATGTCCCCAAAAAATCGCCCCGCGCCTTAAAAATTCTTGCTACTGACAAAAGAGAGGTCTGGCTTTGTCCGTCAGCCGAGGTCTTAATCTCCCCCACGCCTGCTGTAATACCTGCAACAAGGCACGCACAGCCCATATCAAGGTTATTGCTGCATTCTGCAGCAAGAGTGACACGCTCAAGCTCTTTTACATTTTTATAAAGGTCCCTTATGAATGTCTCATACTCCCGAGGCATCATTTCACCCGCGCTGTCGCATATCGTAACCGTATTTGCCCCTGATGAAATCGCGGTTTTTACTGCTTTATACAAAAACTCAGGCTCGCTCCTTGTTGCGTCAAGAGCAGAGAATTCTACATCATCGCAAAGCGACGCGCATTTTTTTATAACCCTTTCTATAAGCTCAAGCATTGCGTCGGGTTTTTTCCCGCAAAGATATTCCATCTGCACGCTCGATACAGGCGCACTGACTTTAAGACGGATTTTTTTTGCACCCGAGAGCGCGGAATATGCTTGCTCTGCCGACTCTTCGCTTAAATCCACAGGGCAGGAAATTATACTTTTTGTCAAAAGAGGCGCTATGGTATGCAAAAATAAAATATCGGTCTTGGCGTTTGAAATCTTTGCCGTTTCAATTACATCTACGCACAGTCTGTCAAGTTTCTTTACAAGATTTACTTTCTCCTTAAAGCTCAGAGAACTGTTTTTTGCGTCCTCCCTCAGTGTAACATCAGAAATTTTAACCTTTTTCATAAGCATTTCCTTTCAAAGTAAAACAGGAATTTGCGGCTGTCACCGTAAATTCCTGAAAATTAAAAACAACTTTGTTCTTAGAATTTCAATCATGCACGACAAACAGCACTGTTATTTCCCCTGCATAGGATAAATAGGACAGCGCTAAGTAGGTTAATCAAACTAAGTGATTTTGCCTGTGACATAATAAAACTCCCAAAATTTTATTTTTTTTGAGTATAGCACAACTTTTTTTATATGTCAATATATTATGTCGAAAAAATATTGACATTTTTCTTATTTTGAAGTATAATCTATCTGTAACTGAATATTAAAGGCGATGACCGAATTTAAGTAGTCATATCCGGAGCCTTAGAGAGAGTCGGCGGTTGCTGCGAGCCGATGGAAAGGATATGTATGAAATACTCTTCGCGAGCTCCGCACCGAAAGAAATTTTACCGAGTAGGCTGCGGCGGGTATGCCCGTAACAGCATAAGGTTTTTTTAACCTTGCGAGGTCTGCTATCGTGAGATGCAGACAAAATGAGGTGGTATCACGGATTTTCCGTCCTCTGTATAGAAATACGGGGGATTTTTTTGTGCTATAAGTCCCAATGAAGAAAGGAATTAGAATAACTATGCCAATTACCGAAATTTTAAAGAAAAATGCTGATTTTTATCCGAATGATGTGGCGCTTACCGAGATAAACCCGCAGCTTGAGGAGGAAAAACACACAACCTGGAGGGAGTACTCCTTAATCGAAACAAAAAAGGGCGAGGCATATAAAAAGGAGATAACCTGGTCGGATTTTAACAAAAGAGCCAACCGCTTTGCAAATCTTCTTTTGACGCGCGGTGTAAAAAAGGGCGACAAGGTCGCAATCCTTTTGATGAACTGCATAGAGTGGCTGCCCATATACTTTGGCGTGCTAAAGGCGGGAGCGCTTGCCGTTCCGCTCAATTACCGATATACTGCGGAGGAGATAAAGTACTGCTTAGAGCTTTCCGACGCCTCAATCCTTATCTTCGGCCCTGAATTTATAGGCCGTGTTGAGGAAATATGCGACCGTATTCCCAAAGTTAATACACTGTTTTACGCAGGCGAGGACTGTCCCAGCTTTGCAGAAAGCTACGACAAGCTGGTAAGCTACTGTTCCTCCGTCGCACCCAGCATAACCCTTACAGATGATGATGAGGCGGCAATATATTTTTCCTCGGGCACTACAGGCTTTCCAAAGGCGATTATTCATAAGCACAGAAGTCTTATGCACGCCGCTATGACCGAGCAAAATCATCATTCCCAGACAAAAGATGATGTTTTCCTGTGCATACCTCCTCTCTACC
>JAFZNF010000026.1 GCA_017553025.1 Clostridia bacterium
CGCTGACAACGGGCATCGGCGGTGCTATAGGTGATATGTTTAAAAACCTGATTTCCTTTGGTGCAAGCGATGTGGTTGAAAATTCAAAATTCATAAGAGCAATAGAGATACACGATATCACCTTTGTTATGGGTGTATATGTAATATATTTCCTCTTTTTCTGCCACGGAGAAAAGAAAAGGCTTTTGTATGCAGGTCTTGCGCTGTTTTTATTTATGGCAGGACTTAAGCGAATAGCGTTTTTAAGTATGCTTTTAGCTATTTTGTTCGCCGCCTTTGCATTCTGGCTTAATCCAAAATCGCAGGCAAGGCTTGTTACTTTAGTATCGTTTGCTATCGTTGTGTTCTGCTATTATTATCTTAGTATAATACATTCGGGAGCATTTACTGCTTTTTTGGAAGCTCACGATATCGAGCTTATGGGGCGAGAAAAGATATACGATTTTATATCGAATTTCTATACAATATCACCTGCATACAGGGGCAAAGGCTATGAATTTTGTGTTCAGCTTTTGCGGAGTATGAAGGGTACAAAGGATCAGGTAGTAAACATAACTGCCGTGCACAACGATATACTGAAAATGTATGTAGAGCTTGGTTTTTGGGGCTTTTTCGTTTGGATAATGTGGTACTATGTATATCAAACACATTGGTTTTTAACCCGCTGCGGTGAAAAAACGGCAATATGCTTTATGACAATCAATCTCTATATGCTGGTTTCATATATGACCGACAATAATATGTTCTATTATTGGTCGAGTATGGCAATAAGAATTATCCCTATGGCATTTTTCTTTGACCCAATAAAAGAAGCACCGCTAAAAATCAAAGATAGCGACGAAATGACAAAATTTGAGCAAAAACTCCTTGCAAAAAGAGAAAAAGCACGGGAGCAGCAAAGAGAAGCAAGATTTAATGATGAGGACGAATTATGATACGGATTTTACATTCTGTAAGCAATATGGACCGTGCAGGGATAGAAACTATGCTGATGAATTTTTATCGGCATATGGACCGCGAAAGGGTACAGTTTGATTTTTTGGCAAACAAGCCAAAACCAGGCGATTATGATGACGAGATAATTAAAATGGGCGGGAGAATTTTTGTATCACCGGGCTATAAGAATGTGGGACAGTATTTCGGGTATATGACAGAATTATTTAAAAAGCACCCCGAATACAAAATAATACACGCCCATAACGGCTCGCTTATGCTTTATGCGCTTTCCGCGGCAAAAATGAACAATGTTCCCGTTCGTATTGCACACGCACACGCAACATCAATCCCGTTTGATTTTAAAAACGGAATTAAAAAGTGTATGAAACCGATGATAAAATATGTTGCGACCGATTATTGGGGCTGTTCAAATGCCGCAGGAGAATTTTACTTTTCAAAAAAGCGGTGGAATGAGAAAAATCAGCTTATACATAATGCGATAGATGTCGATAAGTTTACATTTAATGAGTTGCATCGTCAGCAGATACGAACGCAATACGGCTTAGACGGCAAATTTGTTGTGGGGCACGTCGGCAGGCTGACCTGGCAGAAAAATCAGAAAAAGCTTTTAGAAGTATTTGCAGCACTTCATCAAATCAAACCCAATGCACAGCTTGTAATAGTCGGCACGGGCGAACTCCACGAAAAACTCAAAAAGCAAGCAAAAGAGCTTAAAATTTCTAATACCGTGACTTTTGCAGGTATGCAGACAAATGTCAATGAATGGTACAGTGCATTTGACGTATTTGTGCTGTCGTCCTGGTATGAGGGACTTCCCGTTGTCGGCATTGAGGCTCAGGCAGCGGATTTGCCGTGTATATTTACCGATAAAATAACTCCTGAGGTTAAGGTTACTGACAAAGTGCGGTTTATGGGTCTTGATGATGACGCCAAAGCGTGGGCAAATGCCATTTTGGAATTCGAACCAAAAGACAGAATAGACAGATTTGATGAATTAAAGGGCGCAGGATATGATATAAAAACAGAAGCCGCGCGAATGCAGGAGCTTTATCTTGCATTATACGAGGGTATTTAGTATGAAAATAGGAATTATAACACACCACCTGATAAATAATTACGGAGCGTTCCTGCAAGGCTGGGCATTACAGGAAAAAATCAAAACGCTTTTCCCCCAAGATGAGGTTTACATTATAAATTACATAATGCCAAAGCAGAATATAATAAATATCGGCGGTTTTTTCAGGTTCTATCCAAATAGCGAAACACCTGTTTCGTGGCTTAATAAGATTACACAGCCTATTATTTTCTCAAAATCAAGAAAAGAGTATTATAATATTACAAAAGCGGTATTTAATGCGGAGCAGATAAATGCACTCGGTATGGACTGTATAGTAATCGGAAGCGATGAGGTGTGGAATTATCTTGACAAGAAGAGCTATTCGCTTGTGAAATTCAGCGGCAGCTTAAAGGCTAAAAGTATAATTGCATACGCACCGAGTGCAGGCAAATCTACCGATGCGCCTATCCCTTATGAAGTAAAAACTGCAATGAAGGGTTTTACTTTCTTATCTGCAAGAGATATGCCTACACAAAGCCTTTGCGAGCGTGCGTTAGGGGTAAAACCTATGCTGGTTTGCGACCCCACACTGCTCACTTCTACTCCGAGAGTTGACAACGAAAAAATAAGACGGCTTACGCAAGAGCCTTACATACTGTTTTATTACTGCAACGGTATCCCAAAGGAATTAAAAGAAAAAATTGTTTCCGAAGCAAAGAGTAAAGGTTACAGAGTGCTTGGAGGCGGCGAATATGACAGGCTTTACTCCGATATGTCGGTAAGGCTTACGCCCTTTGAGTGGGCGGAGCTTTTCAGAAGAGCCGAATATGTATATACGGGGACTTTTCACGGCGTTATGTTCTCGATAATTAACCGAAAAAACTTTTCTGTATATGCCTCTATCGAAAGCCGTGTAAAGAAAATTTCTGCGCTTTTAGAGCAATTCGGTATAGGAAACAGGGATATTATAAGGGACGGTGTATGGCAAGAGCATAACGAGATAGATTATGATGATGTTTACCGTAAAATTGATACGCTGCGCGCCGGAAGCGAAGAATACTTATTAAGCTCCATTAAGGGCGGGCGGATACAGGGAGAGCTACCTGATGATAAAGAGCAAAGCGGACTTA
>JAFZNF010000027.1 GCA_017553025.1 Clostridia bacterium
CAATGATATGCGCTATTCCGACGAAAAGGTTAAGGCATCGCGCAACTTTTCAAATAAGCTTTGGAATGCCGCAAGATTTGTTTTAATGAATCTTGATATTGATGAAATAAAGCTGCCCTTGAATCCTTTGCTTGAGGATAAGTGGATTTTGTCAAAGTACAACACGCTTTGCCGCGAGGTTACGGAAAATCTCGACAAATTCGAGCTTGGCGTTGCAGTTTCAAAGCTTTACGACTTTATCTGGGATAATTTCTGCGACTGGTATATTGAGCTTGTAAAACCGCGCCTTTTCGATAAGGAAAATCCCACAGGCAAGACGGCACAATATGTTCTTACCTATGTTCTTTCAAACACAATGAAACTTCTGCACCCGTTTATGCCGTTTATTACCGAGGAAATATGGCAACATCTGCCACATACGGGCGAAAGTATAGTAATAAGCGATTATCCTAAGTACTCAGAGGAGCTTAACTTCCCCGATGAAGATAAAAATATGGAGCTTATTATGAACGCCGTTTCGGCAATCAGACTCCGCAGAAATGAAATGAACGTTCCGCCCTCAAAAAAGGCAAAACTGATTATTGTAACCAAAAAGGCTGATATTTTTGCTCAAGGCAAGGCTTTCTTTGAAAAACTTGCATCAGCCTCCGAAACGGTTATAACAGCTTCAAAGGAAAATATTGAAAAAGGTGCTTTGAATATTGGTGTTGACTCCGCCGAGCTGTTTATACCTATGGGCGAGCTTTTGGATAAGGATAAGGAGCTTGAACGGCTTTTTGCTGAGAAAAAGCGTTTGGAGTCCGAAATAGACAGGGTTAATAAAAAACTCGCAAACAGCGGATTTGTTTCCAAAGCTCCTCAAAAGGTTATCGACGAGGAAAAGGCTAAAGGCGAAACCTATTCCCAAATGCTTGAAAAGGTACTCGAAACAATTAAGCAAACAGAGAATATTTAATTCGGTGATTAAATGAACTATGAAAAAGCGGTAAAATACTATACCGACTCACCTAAATTCTTAAAAATTTTAGGAAATGACAGTCTTATAAAGCTGCTTGCCTGCCTTGGCAATCCTCAGGAAAATCTTAAATTTATACACGTTGCAGGTACAAACGGCAAAGGTTCTGTCTGCCTTATGATTTCCGAGGCTCTGCGGTATGCAGGAAAAAAGGTCGGTCTTTTTACATCGCCGTACATCAATATTTTTAATGAAAGAATACAAGTAAACGGTGAAAATATCTCAAATTCCGACTTAGTCCGCCTTACCGAAATATTGGAAAATGCCATATCGGCACTTTCAATAGAGCTTTCCGCATTTGCAAAAATAACAGCGCTTGCATTTATGTATTTTAATGAGCAAAAATGTGATATTGTGGTTCTTGAAACAGGGCTTGGGGGCAGACTTGATGCGACAAATGTAATATCTGCTCCCCTTCTTTCGGTAATTACAAAAATCGCGCTTGACCATACCGAGTACTTGGGAGACACAATTGCCAAAATTACCGCCGAAAAATGCGGAATAATAAAGCCTTTATGCCCCGTTTTAACCTTAAAAAGCCAAAATAATGAGGCGATATCGGTAATAAGGGAATTCGCCAAAAAAAACAATGCACCCCTGCTTTTTTCAAAGGAAAAATGCAACTTTGAACTTGGTCTTGGCGGTGACTTTCAAAAAGAAAACGCCTCTCTTGCCGAAACAGCACTAAGGTTTTTAGGTGTATCGGAAGAGGTCATAAAAAAAGGATTGAAAAACAGCAAATGGCCTGCAAGGTTTGAATTTATAAAGGACAATCTCTTAATAGACGGTGCGCATAACCCTGACGGGATTTCCGCCCTTTTGACATCACTTTCAAAACTTAACCGACCCGTGCATTTTATAATTGCAATGATGCGCGATAAAAACTTTGAAAAGTCGGCACGGCTTATAAATGATTTTGGCGGAAAAATTACCGTAACACAGCTTGACTTGCCCAGATGTCTGAAAGCAGAAGAGCTGGCAAAATATTTTATTTGTCCCACTATAGAAAAAAATCCCGAAACGGCTGTAAAAAATGCGCTCGCAAAGGCAGAGGGAAACGAGCTTATCTGCGTTTTGGGTTCACTATACTTAGCAGGAGAAATACGAAAGGAATTTACAAATGCTTAAAGATATTAAGTCCCCGAAAGACATTAAATCACTTTCCGAATCCGAGCTTGATACGCTCGCTTTTGAAATACGCAAATTTTTGGTGGAGTCAATTTCCCGTACAGGGGGACATCTTGCATCAAACCTTGGAGTTGTTGAACTTACACTTGCTCTGCATTCTGTATTTGACTTTTCAAAGGACAGGCTTATCTGGGACGTCGGACATCAGTCCTATGTGCATAAAATTTTAACGGGACGTATGGATAAATTTCCTACCCTTCGCAAATTCGGAGGTATAAGCGGTTTTCCCAAAACCTCCGAGAGTATATACGACGCCTTTAACACAGGTCACGCATCAACTTCTGCGTCCGCTGCTATGGGTATGGCAAGGGCGCGTGATTTGTCAGGCGATAACTATGAAGTTGTATCCATCTTCGGCGACGGTGCTTTGACTGGCGGTATGATTTTTGAGGCATTAAACGATGCGGGTCACTCCAAATCAAAGGTGATTTTCATTTTAAATGACAATAATATGAGTATATCGCAAAATGTCGGGGCAATTTCAGGATATTTACAAAAACTGCGCGTAAAACCCGAATATTTTAAGTCTAAAGATTTTATAGAAGAGCTTTTTACAAAATTACCTTTTGGTTCAAACCGCGCCGCAAATACGGCAAAACGTGCAAAATCAGCGGTACGGAAAAGAGTTATTCCCACAACTCTTTTTGACAACTTAGGTCTAAACTATATAGGACCTGTGGACGGTCACGATATAAGCAGTCTAAAAGCTGTTTTGGAGCGGGCAAAAAAATCCCCTGAGTCCTCCTTTATACATATAAGAACTATCAAGGGAAAGGGCTACCGTCCTGCAGAAAACAATCCCCAGCAATATCACGGCATATCAGCAGTGCAGAAAAAATCCTGTGATTATGCAGAAGTTTTCGGAAAAAAACTTGTTTCGCTTGCAAAGGAAAACAGCCGTATTGTTGCTATTACTGCAGCAATGCCCGTAAACACAGGTCTTTCAGAATTTGCTTCTACCTTTAAAAACCGCTATTTTGACGTAGGAATAGCAGAGGAACACGCAGTAACTATGGCAGCAGGTCTTGCTATCAGCGGATTTGTCCCCGTTTTGCCAATATACTCCACTTTCCTGCAGCGCGCCTATGACCAGATTTTGCACGATGTGTGCCTTCAAAATCTGCACGTGGTGCTTTGTGCGGAACATTCAGGCATTGTCGGTGAAGACGGCGAAACTCACCACGGTATGTATGACACTGCATTTCTTACACAAATGCCCAATATGACACTTTTATCTCCCTCTTCCTTTGAGGAACTTAAAGCTATGCTTGACTATGCGGTAAATAGCCACAATGGACCGATTGCAATACGCTATCCGAAAGGCAGTTGTCAGATACAGGCTCCGCCATTTGAATTCGGAAAGGCGCAAATTCTAAAAGACGGGAAAGATATTTTGATAATTTCAACAGGACGTATGATAAAGACAGCACAGAAAGTCGCAGATCATTTTGGTGCACAGCTTATATCTCTGCCCACGATAAAACCTCTTGATACAAGAACTGTTATTGATAATGCTAAAGACAAAAAACTTTTGATAACTATTGAGGATGCGGCGAAATCCGGCGGAATGAATTCTTTAATTTCCTGTGCTGTTACAGAAAGCTCAATAAATACGCAGGTAATCCCGTTTGCCTTTCCTGATGAACCTATTGTTCACGGAACTATTAGTGATTTAGACAAGTTTTACGGTATGGATGAAGACTCCATTATAAAAAGAATTGAGGCGCATTTAAATGACTTCAAAACTGAGGCTTGATGTTCTGCTTGTTGAGAAAGGGCTTTGTGAAAGCCGTGAAAAAGCAAAGGCATTGATTATGGCGGGACAGGTGTATGTAGACGGTCAAAAATGCGATAAGGCAGGAGATACCGTTGATGCATCAAAAATGCCGGAAATCAGGGGCGAAACCTTAAAATATGTCAGCCGAGGCGGTCTGAAACTTGAAAAGGCGCTAAACACTTTCCCTATCGATTTAAACGAAAAGATTTGTATGGATATCGGTGCGTCAACAGGCGGATTTACCGATTGTATGCTGCAAAACGGAGCAAAAAAAGTGTTTGCCGTTGATGTCGGATACGGTCAATTTTCCTGGAAACTGCGAAATGATGCGCGCGTTGTTAATATGGAACGTACAAACATACGTTATGTTACGGCAAAAGATATAGGTATACCTATTGATTTTGCATCAATCGATGTGTCTTTTATATCCTTAAAACTTGTTTTGCCCGTTTTATATGAACTTTTAACGCCTTGCGGTGAAGCTGTCGCGCTCATTAAACCGCAATTTGAGGCAGGGCGAGGTCAGGTAGGCAAAAAGGGTGTTGTAAGGGATATTAACGTTCACTTATCTGTTGTCGAAAATATTCTTTCTTTTGCGCAAAATACAGGATTTTCGGTATACGGTCTTTCCTATTCGCCGATAAAAGGTCCTGAGGGAAATATTGA
>JAFZNF010000028.1 GCA_017553025.1 Clostridia bacterium
ACGGTGTAAAAATATTCAATATTGCCGAAATTTAGCAAAAACTTCTTGCATATTGCGCGCGCTGGGTGTATAATTCATATGGCATTGTTTGGGATAGGACGGCAAAAGCTGTTCTATCTAAATTATTGTGTTAAAAAGGGACGGTTTAAATGACTACTTTATTAACTTTAAGTATTGCATTGATTGCGGGAATGATGATGACAAGGGTTGTAAAACCATTAAAACTCCCCGCCGTTACCGCATATCTTGTTGCGGGTATTTTGGTTGGACCTTACTGCCTCGGACTTCTGAAAATTTCGGGGTTGGGTTTTATTTCCCACGAAAATGTTGAACAGTTTTCTGTTATCAGCGATGTTGCACTCGGATTTATCGCTTTTGCGATAGGAAATGAATTCCGTCTGTCACAGCTCCGTGAAACGGGCAGACAGGCAACAATAGTGGGAATTGCACAGGCGCTTGTAGCAACGCTGTTTGTTGATATTGCGCTTATCCTTTTACATTTTGCATTAGGTGATATTCTGCCGATACCGTCAGCCATAATTTTAGGCGCGATTGCGACTGCGACTGCTCCTGCGGCAACCTTGATGGTTGTAAGGCAGTATAAAGCAAAGGGAAAACTAACCGACATACTTCTTCCCGTAGTTGCGCTTGATGATGCGGTAGGACTTGTAGTTTTTGCAGTATCTTTCGGGATTGCCGAGGCGTTGGGAAGCGGACACGTGGACGCAGTATCAATTATTTTAGAGCCGATAATTGAGATTGTTCTGTCACTTCTTTTAGGAGCGGTTATGGGCTATGTCTTAACACAGCTTGAGAAACTGTTTAACTCTAACAGTAACCGCCTGACCTTAATTATAAGCATAGTGCTTTTGACGGTTTCGCTTTCTATGGCAGAATTTAATATAGGCGGTGTACATATCGGCTTTTCTTCTCTGCTCGTTTGTATGATGCTGGGTACGGTTTTCTGTAACATATGTCCCGTTTCCTTCGACCTTATGGAGCGCGCGGATAAATGGACGGTACCTTTAAATGCACTCTTTTTCGTAATAAGCGGAGCGGAGCTGGAGCTTTCCGTTTTCGCAAAAATGAGCGTTGTTTTAATAGGAATAGTATATATATTTTCCCGCTCATTGGGTAAATATATAGGTGCATATATAAGCTGTGCTGTGTCAAAATGTGACGACACGGTTAAAAAATATCTCGGCATAACCCTATTGCCTCAGGCAGGCGTAGCGCTCGGAATGTGCGCCGTAGTATCTGCAAAAATGGGCGAGGCGGGCTCGCTTATCCGAAATATTGTGCTTTTTGCAGTACTTATTTATGAGCTTTTCGGTCCTGTGATGACGAAAAATGCACTTTTGGCATCAGGTGATATTAAACCTAAGAGCGAAGAGGTGTTAAACAGAAGAAAAGCACGTTTAGAAGAGGGGAAATTGAGAAAACCATCAAAAAAAGCTTGACAATAAGGGAAAAATCTGTTAAAATGGTCGGGTACGACATTGGTTAAAGCCAAAATACACACATTGTCTGACCTTTGCGGGGTTGCCGATATTGGTTCTGCGAAGGAATGAGGGCATTGGAGGAAATTAAAAAACAAGGAGGAATTTTACAATGTCAAACGTAATTGCTATGAAGCAGCTTTTAGAGGCGGGTGTTCATTTCGGACACCAGACAAGAAGATGGAATCCTAAAATGGCGGAGTATATCTTCACAGAGAGAAACGGTATCTACATTATTGATTTGCAGAAGACCGTTAAAAAGGTGGAAGAGGCATACTATTTCATTAGGGACATCGCGGCAAACGGAGAGGATATTCTCTTTGTAGGTACAAAAAAGCAGGCTCAGGACTCTATTAAAGAAGAGGCTGAAAGAGTAGGTATGTACTATGTAAACGCAAGATGGCTCGGCGGTATGATGACCAACTTCCAGACAATTCAAAAGAGAATTGACCGTCTTGCACAAATCAACAAGATGGAGGAAGAGGGAACATTTGACCTGCTTCCCAAAAAAGAGGTTATTAAATTAAAAGCTCAAAGAGATAAGCTTGAAAAATATTTGGGCGGTATCAAAGAGATGAAAAAGCTCCCCGGTGCACTCTTTGTAGTTGACCCGAGAAAAGAGCATATTGCAATAACTGAGGCTAAAAAGCTCGGTATTCCTGTCGTGGCTATAGTTGATACCAACTGCGACCCTGATGATGTTGATTACGTTATCCCTGGTAATGATGACGCTATAAGAGCCGTTAAGCTGATTGCATCAACAATGGCAAACGCTATAATTGAGGGCAGACAGGGCGAGGACGCTCTTCCTGTACGTGAAGAGGCAGATGAAGACGCTTCCGAAAATGAAGCTGCTTTAGAGGAAGAGGTTGCAGCAGAAACAGAGGAGGTAGCGGAATAATGGCATTTTCAGCATTAGATGTTAAAAAATTAAGAGAAATCACAAGCTGCGGTATGATGGACTGCAAAAAGGCACTTACAGAAACCGACGGCGATATGGATAAAGCAATAGAGTTTTTAAGAGAAAAAGGTCTTGCAACCGCCGCTAAAAAGGCAGGCAGAATTGCATCTGACGGTATCGTAAAGGTATATATGAATGATGCTAAGAACGTAGCAGTTTTGCTTGAAGTAAACTCGGAAACGGACTTTGTTGCTAAAAATGATGAGTTTTTGGGCTTTGTTGAAAGCGTTGCAAAGGTTATAGCTGAGAAAAACCCTGCAGATGTTGACGCGTTAAAGGCAGAAACTATGGGCGAGGGTACTGTAGAAGACGCTTTGACCGCACTGATTGCAAAAATCGGTGAGAATATGAAGATTAGACGTTTTATCCGTTTTGAGGGTAATGTTTGCTCATACTCACACGGTGAGGGCAGAATAGGCGTTATCGTAAAGGCTGAGGGTGCTTTGGACGGCGAGGCTTATGAGGCTGCAAGAGATATTGCAATGCAGGTTGCGGCTATAAACCCGTTATATCTTTCAAAGGACACCGTTCCGCAGGAGGATATTGAACACGAAAAGCATATAATCATTTCACAAATCAAGGAAGACCCGAAAAATGCTAACAAGCCTGACGCAATCATTGAAAAGATGGTAGGCGGTAAAATCGGCAAGTTCTTTGAGCAAAATTGCTTATTGCAACAGGAATTTGTTAAGGACAGCGACCAAAAGGTAGAAGAGTACCTTGCATCAAAGGGTGTAAAGATTATTGATTATGCACGCTTTGAAAAGGGCGAGGGCTTAGAAAAGAAAGAAGAGAACTTTGCAGACGAAGTTGCTTCAATGATTAAATAAATATGTTTTCCAAAAGTCTTGGGACTGCCGATACGCGGCGGTTTCAGGGCTTTTTTTATTGCAAAAAAATGCGTGATATAAAATCACGCATTTATGAGGTTTTCACAAATTCTCACAATATCTTTTTGTATATCGTCTATCGTACGGATTTTTTCATTTTCCACGCAAGGAATTGTTTTCCAGCCAAACTTTTCGGCAACATATTTTGCGTTCTCGTAGCTTTTTTCAAGATATGAAAAATCACTTTCGTGAATATCCAGTTTTTTCTCGCCTGAAAACTTGTTGTTTCGTCCCGAAATCAGCAATTTGCCGTATTTTGGAGGCATATCCAAAAATATTGTCATATCGGGTTTTGGAATTTTATAGAGATTAAATTCAAAATCATAAAGCCACTCTAAAAACTTGTCCTTTTCGGCAAAATCTGTGATTTTGCTTGCCTGATGTATCATATTGGAAGATACATAGCGGTCAGCAATTATCAGGGTTTCGCTGTCTTCATAGTCTTTTTGCCAGTTCATACGGTAGGTCGCGAACCTGTCTGCCGCAAAAAAAGTAGAGGCAACATATGCATCAACATCTTCGGCATTTTTCCCGAAACTTCCGTTTAAGTAGAGTTTAACGAGTGCTGAGCTTTCGCAGTTATACATAGGGAAGGAAAGCCTTAAAACCTTTTTGCCCATATTCTCAAAATGCTTTGCCAAAAGCTCCGTATGAGTCTGCTTTCCGCTTGCATCAACGCCGTCTATTGCAATAAGTATGCCCATTTTAATCTTCCTCCTGCGGATAGTTTCTGCCCTTTAAAAGTACCATAAATGCAAATTTGGGAAGTGCCAGCATTCGCCAAAAGCGTTTAGGCTCTTTTTTCAGTCGGTAAAGCCATTCAAGCCCCAGTTTTTGCCAGCTTTCTGGCGCACGCTCGGCGACACCCGCAAATACGTCAAGACTTCCGCCAATTCCCATCATAACGCGGCAGGAGAGCCTTTCGCGGTTTTTGAAAATCCATTCCTCCTGCATAGGAGAGCCGAGGCAGACAAAAAGTATGTCGGCTCCGCTTTCGTTTATGTCAGCAATTATTGAGTCCTCTTCCTCTGGACTGAAATAACCGTTTCTCGTACCGACAATGTTTATAAATGGGTACTTTTCCCTTAAATTTTCCGCAGCCTTTTCTGCAATCCCCGGCTTCCCGCCGAAAAGGTATAATCGTTCTCCGGAGTCTGCGATTTTTTCTATTAAGCGGCAGGCAATATCATAGCCACCCGCACGCTCAGAAAGTGGCCCTTTTAAAAT
>JAFZNF010000002.1 GCA_017553025.1 Clostridia bacterium
CCAAGGAAGTAATTGCTCTTTGTGAAAAATATCCAATTTATTAAAAGGAGATATAAATTTGCCAAGACCAAAAACGAAGTACTAACTGCTGGTATAGTCAGAAGAGAATTATAAAAAGTTATGTGATATAATCGGCGGTATGTCGGATAAAGAGCTCAATACACCCTTTGATTTTTCGGGTGATAAATCAAAGAAAGAGGCGCATTGGGGCAGGGACAAGAACTTGTGCGACGTACTTGCACACCTTTTTGAATGGCACAAGCTTCTCATTAAGTGGTTTAATGAAAATATAAACGGTAATAATATACCGTTTTTACCCGAACCGTATAACTGGAAAACATATGGGGATATGAATGTTGAGTTTTGGAAAAAGCATCAGAAAACGAGCCTTGAGGATATAAAAAAACAGCTCGAAAAATCCCACAAAGATATTATGGCTATTATAAAATCCTTGTCAGATGATGACCTATTCACAAAAGGTAAATATAAATGGGTAGGCGGAACAGTACTTGGCTCGTATTTTATAAGCACAACTTCAAGTCACTATGACTGGGCAATAAAAAAACTAAAGGCTCATAAAAAGAATTTAAGCTAAAAAAATAACGGCTATGCCGTTATTTTTTTAGTATTCAAATTCGCCTTCAAAGACTAAAACGGTGTTCCCTGTAAGAGTTATTGCCTTGTCGGTATAATTTACTATCAGGTCGCCGCCTGCAAGTTTTACTGTGATATCTTTGCCATAATCGCAAAGCCCGTTTTTGCAGGCTGCGCCGACTGCAGCGCAGGCACCCGTACCGCAAGCAAGCGTTTCGCCGTTTCCGCGCTCCCATACACGCATACGGAGCGTATTTTTATTGATAACCCGCACAAATTCAGTATTTATACGCTCAGGGAAAATATCCGCATACTCAAATTTCGGGCCGATTTTTAAGAGATTTAAGCTGTCAATTTCATCGCAGAATACCACACAATGCGGATTTCCGACAGAAAGGGCGGTTACATTATAAATTTTGCCTGCTATCCTGACAGGTGAATTTATAATTCCTTCAAGGTCTGATTTTACCGGTATTTCTCTCGGCTCAAAACTTGCCGCACCTAAATCTGCTGATACTGATGAAACCTTGCCGTCCCTTATGTAGAGCTTTAAACTATGAATGCCGTTTGCAGTTTCAATTGCCATATTTTCTTTTTTTACATATCCTTTGTCAAAAAGATATTTCCCGCAGCAGCGGATATTATTTCCTGCCATTTTTCCTTCGCTCCCGTCCTTATTAAAGGAACGCATTTTTGCATCGGCAATATCGGAATTCTCAATTAAGACAATACCGTCGCCGCCTATACCGTAATGTGCAGAGCAAAGGCTTACGCAAAGTGACTCGGGACAGGTGATTTTTCCGTCAAAGTTTTCAACAAAAATGTAATCGTTACCGCAGGAATGCATTTTTGCAAATGGGATTTTTTTCCTCGTTTTTCGCATATTGTTTATATCAACAAGCTCAGTATTTTGTTCGTTAAAACGGCTTTCAATAATGTCTGCAAGCGCATTTGCTGTGTCAAGCGAGGTGAGGCAGGGGATTTTTAAAAGCATAGCTTTTTGGTGAAGCAGCGTGTAGTCGCCGACAGTTGCGTCTAAAACAGCACCTGTATATATTATGTAACTTATCTTGCCGCTTTCCATAAGCTCGGTTATTTCATCGCTTTCGGTGGCGTTAGCTACAGTATGAACAGGTATCGATAAATTCTTTATTGCAAGCGCTGTGCCGCTTGTTGCATAGATTTCTATGCCAAGGTCGAAAAATCTTGCAGCGATTGATATAATTTCCTGATAATCTGTTTCCTCAACACTTATCAAAACGCCGTGCTTCTTATTATCGTATGGCGACGGAACGTGAAATCCTGCGGCTGTAAGACCTTTAAAAAGAGCCTCTGCAGTACTTTTCCCTATGCCCAAAACTTCGCCTGTGGATTTCATTTCCGGTCCCAAAATAGAATTAGCATCGGACAGCTTTTCAAAGGAGAATACAGGGACTTTTGCTGCATAGTAGGGCGGAGTGGGGTAAAGACCGCTCCCGTACCCCAAATCCTTTAGTGAGCTTCCAAGCATAACTTTTGATGCCAAATCCACCATAGGCACATTTGTGACCTTGCTTATGTAGGGTATGGTACGCGATGCACGGGGATTTACTTCTATTACATAAAGCTCATCTTCATAAATAAGGTATTGAATATTTACAAGTCCCTTTGTACCAAGCGCCAACGCAAGTTTTTCCGAGCAGGCACATATCTTTTCCAAAAATTTATCACTCAGATTGTATGGAGGATAG
>JAFZNF010000003.1 GCA_017553025.1 Clostridia bacterium
AATTTTTTGACGGTGTTTAGTCAGGTAATGACTCTGTTTTTTCTGATGGCTTTGGGGTTTGTTTTCAACAAAACAGGTAAGCTTAACCGTGAGATATGCAAAGCCCTTTCGGATATTATAGTTGTTTTTGTTGCGCCGTGCGTTATTATCAAGTCATTTATAAGGGATTATAACCCTAATATGCTTAAAAACTTGCTTATTGCTATTGCGCTGTCTTGTGTTTTGCATATACTGATGATTGCTATTTCTAAGCTGGCATTTAGAGGCGATGAGGAAAAAAAGCGCAGAGTTCTGACCTTTGCGAGCGTTTTTTCAAATGCGGGGTTTATATCAATTCCACTTCAGGAAGCTATTTTAGGAACAGACGGTGTTTTTTATGGTGCAGCATATCTTGCTGTATTTAACATTTTTCTCTGGAGCTATGGGATAGTTGAAATGAGCGGAGATAAATCGCTTATTACCCCTAAAAAACTTTTGGTGTCCCCAGGCATTATCGGTATTTTAGTGGGTACTATATTGTTTGTATTTTCTATAAAACCGCCCGCGGTAATTACTTCGGTTATAGGGCATATTTCAGCCATAAATTTGCCTATTCCCATGTTTATTGTCGGATACTATATAGCAGAAACGGATATATTTAAGGCAATAAAAAATTCAAAACTATACCTCTGCTTGTTTTTAAGACTGATTTTGTATCCTATGGCGGCATTACTTCTTTTTAAACTATTTAATATTGATAATATGCTGGCAGTTTCGCTGATTTTGTCAGCTTGCGCACCTATCGGTGCGACAGCTACAATGTTTTCCGAAAAATTTGACGGTGATACGGCACTCTCGGTTGAGCTTGTGTCGATTTCAACGCTTTTTTCACTAATAACAATGCCGATAATAACAGCGTTTTGTCAGACTATTTTTTAGAGGGTGAAATAAATGGACATAAAAACAGTCGCATTTAAAGATGTTGAAGGAATTTTATGTGATACCGGTAAACTAAGAGCCATATATCTGCCAAGGTATGGTGGAAAGCTTGTTTCATTGAAGGATTTTGAGGGTAGGGAGTGGCTTGCGCAGGATAAGAACACAAAGTATATCCCTCCAAGGCTTGGAAGTTCTTATGTAGAGTGTGAAGTTTCGGGAGCAGATGATATGTTTCCAACTATTGACCCGTGCTGTTGTAACGGTAAAGATTATCCCTGTCACGGGGAAGTTTGCCGTGTGGAGCATAAAGCCAAAGTATATGAAGATTTTTTGGAAATGGAATATTCTTCCTTGGAGCTTGGGTACAACTATAAAAAAACAATCTTCGGGGGAAATGACGGTGAAATTGTTGTAAAATACACCATAAAAAATACAGGTACAGAGGATATGCCGTGTTTTGGGCGTTACACCTTATGTTTGCAGCGTTTGACGGCGGAGAAATTTTTGTAGATTCCGATACGGAAAATACCGCCGAAATAATGTTTGATGCCACTCAAAAATATGGAAGACGCGGTGATGTTATAGCCGTATCAAAGGAGCATTTGACTTCAAAAGTTTTAAACGGAGAAACATATAAGTTTTATTATTTAGCAAGACTCAAAAAGGGTATTTGCGGTTATTTTGATAATGTAGCAAAAAAAGGTATAGCGTTAGAGTTTGACAGCAAAAAAATACCGTTTTTGGGCATATGGATGAACAACGGCGGTTTTAAGAATATGCATAGCGCCGCAATAGAGCCTTGCACTATGCCATTTGATACTCCGATTGAAGCTATAAATAGGGGACACAGCCTGATGTTAGAGCCGGGAGAGGAATATACTTTTCAAATTTGCTTTAAGATGTTTGAGGAATGAATTTATTAAAGGACATTTGCTATGAAAACTGATTTTAATTACCATACCCATACGGCGCTTTGCGGTCATGCAGAAGGCACAATGGAAGAATATATAAAAATTGCAATAGATGGCGGAATTAAGAGTATGGGTTTTTCCGACCATGCTCCGTATGTTTTCCCCGATGGGCACCAGTCTCATTTTAGAGTACCTGCCGAAAAGGCAAAGCAATATGTAGAGGACTTAAAAACGCTTCGAAATAAGCATAAATCCAAGATTGATATTATAATCGGATTTGAAATGGAGTATTATCATGCCCATTTTGAGAAAATGTTAAAAACTGTAAAGGGCGTAGGTGCGGAGTATCTTATTTTAGGTCAGCACTATCTTGACGATGATCCTACTGAAAGCAGGGCCGTCTTAGAGGAATCAGATGATATAAATCGGCTCAGGGAATATGCTTTTAGTATTATTTCGGCTATTGAAAGCGGTGTTTTTACATATATTGCTCATCCTGATATGATGAACTTTTCAGGAGATGATGGCGCTTATAATGAAGAAATGCGAAAAATCTGCGTTGCA
>JAFZNF010000029.1 GCA_017553025.1 Clostridia bacterium
ATAACATTCACTGACTGAGAGTCCATTTTTTCACATCCCTTCATAATCTCATTAGCATTGTATCACAATATCGGAAGAAAATAAATAGATATTTTTGGATTTTATGTTTTTTCCTGTTATTTTATGTAGAGCATACGAATAAAGCTCAAGCTGTCGGTCGTATTTTTGGTGAATTTCATCAATATCTGAGTATGAATCGGTCTTGTAATCCACAAGGACTATTTCGCCGTCTTCAATAAACCAGCAGTCGATGACGCCCTGAAGTATTACATTTTCGTCCGACGCATTTTCTAAGTCGGGATAGATAAGTGAAATTGGCGCTAAAACCTCAAAGGGCTGTTCGCGGAAAACCTTTTCGCTTTTTATAATACGCCTGCCGATATCGGAGCTGTAAAATGCAAGAATTTTTGCAGGATTTATAAGGCTTATATCTTCTTCAGAAAGTTTTTTTGCATTTACAAGCCCTAAAATACAGTCTTTAACATATTCTAAGTCCATATCCGCTTTTGGAGAAATCTTTTCGAGCAGGGTATGCATTATTGTTCCGTAGCCTGCACCGCTAACCTTTGTTTCGCACAAAAATGCGGGTTTTGGTATAATCCTGGTGGCGTTATCTGTCTTTAAGTCGGATACTGATACCTTTGAGGCAAGAGATACAGCATCGGGATAAGGATAGGTAAATTCAAGCAGTCTTTTTATGTCGGGAATAGCCTTTTCACAGATTTTTTGTTCCCCGCTGTCTTCCTGCAAAACAGGTTTCAAGTTATCCCGCGACAGCCTTTTTACAAGCCAGTTCTTTGATTTTTCGGCTATCGGAAGAACCATATCGCAAAAACTCCTTGCCGAAAGCACATAATCAAAACTGAGTCTTTCGCCAGATAATTCTGCCGTTTTGGAATTTTTTGAGGCAGCGACAAAGTAAAGTTTTTCCTTTGCGCGCGTCATTGCAACATAGAGGACTCTTATATCCTCAGACGCCTGCTCGGAATTTGCAATACTTCTGAAAAATTTTCCGAGCGGCGAAACTATGGTGTAGTTTTTTTCGTGATTTACAAAGTCAAGCGTTATGCCGTAATCCTTATGCATTATAAATTTTGAGTTATCAAGTTTCCGTATAAATCCCTTTCCTCCGCCTGCGATAAAGACAACGGGGAATTCAAGACCTTTGCTCTTGTGAATGGTCATAATCCTGACAACATCGTGGTTTTCACTTATGAGTTTAGCCGATGTTAGGTCCTTTTTGCGTTTTTTTACACGCTCCATATATTTTACAAATCCAAAAATGCCTCTGAAACCGTATAATTCGTATTGCTTTGCGCGTTCAAACAAGAGCCTTAAATTTGCCTGCGCTTCGCCCCCTCCGTAAATTGCACCGCAAAAGGCGTAAAAATCAGTTTCCTCATAGAGCGTCCATACCAGCTTGTCAGAGGACATATACCGTGCATAACCGCGCCAGCGGGTTAAGTTTTCGCAAAACTTTTCCGCCTTTTGGGCTGTCTTTATATCCTCGTAATCTTTTAGAAGTCCGTTGTTTTTAAGATTTATAAATTCCTTTAATGCCGAGAAAAATCTGCCTTTTTTACATTTCCTTATAAGAGCCAGTTCATCATCGGAAAAGGACGCAATAGGGGAGCGGAGCACACTTACTAAAGGTATATCGGAGTATGGATTTCCTATTACCTTAAAAAGTGCAAGCATAAGGCGTATTTCATTTCTTGAAAAATAGCCGTCCTGTTCGGCAAAACACTCAATTCCGCGCGCATTAAGTTCTGCGGTGAAAATATCCGCCGCTTTCTTATATGAGGACATAAGTATAACTATATCACGGTTTTTTATGTCCCTTAAACAGTCTCCGTCACGTACTTTAAAATGCTCTTCTTTAAGCCGTGCAATTTCTGAGGCAATAAACCTTGCCTCAAGTGCGATATCCGATAAATTCTCGTCCTCTTCATTATCCTCGGAGTCGGAATTTATAATCACGCATTCGCTTCTAAAATCAAATCCTGTGTCCTGATAGACGCGGTTGCCGACGTAAAGGCGTTGGCTTTCATCATAATCAATTTCGCCCGCCTGTTCTGACATAATTGCGGAAAAGATATCGTTTATGCTTTCTAAAACTTCTTTTCTGCTTCGGAAATTTTGAGAAAGTATAATTTTTCGGTTATGGCTTTCCTTATCAAGTGAGGAACGGTCAAGACGCGCCTTAAAAATCGTCGGGTCGCTTGAGCGGAAACGGTAAATACTCTGTTTCATATCGCCGACGGCAAAAAGGTTATCGCCGTCTGCAACGAAAGAGAATATCGCCTCCTGCAGAAGACTTGTATCCTGATACTCGTCCATTAATACCTCTTCATACTGCGCTTTTATATGCCCGCAGATGTCAGGGTTTTCCGAAAGCAGTGTATAGGCAAGCTGTTCTATATCGGAAAATTCAAACAGATTTTTTGCTGATTTTTTCTCATCAAGCTTTTTTGCAAATCTTTCTGTTATTTTGGCAAGCGCTAAAGCTGTCGGATAAAGTCTTTTTGATGAAAGTTGCAAAAACCTTTCTCTATCGATGCATAAAAGACCTTTTGCGGAAGTAACCGCAGCTTTTATGCGGTCATTAAATGATTTCAAATAGTCCTTGTCCTCCTGTGAAAGAGCGTCATTTCTGCGGAAAGACGGCATCGAAAAGGAGGATAAAAATTCCGCCTGCTTCTTTTCATCAAGCGACAGAGCTGTTTTAAGCGCTTGATAGTATGAATAAAAAAGACTGTAGTAGTGCTTCCATTCATCATATACGGGATTTCCCTTTTCGGGAGGATTTTGCAAAATCATCTCATCAATATTTTCCCCTCCGAATATAAAGCTGAGCGCTTCTTCTGTGAGGGATAGGGCATAGGATAAATCAGACATTCCTATTTCCTTGCTTTTTTTGTACCAGGAGGCGTTTTCTATTCCGTCATTAAGTTTAAGCGCCTCAACACTTTCAAAAAGCCAGCAAAAAGAGTCGGGAATTTTTATTATAAAGTCATAAATATGCTTTATCAGGTTCTTTAGTCCCGTATCGCTGCGGTTTGAGGCGTACATAAGGAGCAGTTCTGAAAACTCTTTGTTACGCTCTTTATAAAGCTCTGAAAAAAGCTCGTCCATTGCCTCCTCCTGCAGGATTTCCGCCTGCGCTTCGTCCGCTACCAAAAAGTCGGGAGCAATACCAAGCACATTAAAATATTTGCGTATAAGACGCATACAAAAGGCATCGATAGTAGTGATTTCACTGTCCAAAATCAGGAGCTGCTGTTTTTTTATAAGCTGCTGACGCAAAACATCACCTGTTTTTTTTGCGGATAGCAGATTTTCGTCAAGTGATTTTTTTATGCGCTCAAGCATTTCGTGTGCCGCAGCCTTTGTAAATGTAACGACCAAAAGCCTGTTTGCATCTATGCTTTTTTCCAAATCCTCGGGCACAAGTTTTTCGATTATACGCTGCACCAAAACAGCTGTTTTTCCTGAGCCCGCCGCAGCGCTTACTAAAATATTACAGCTTTTTCCGTTTTTTAAATACTTGCTGTAAATTGCGTCCTGCTGGGAGGGTGACCACTTTATTTCGGATTTGTTAGAATTATTCAAATCAGTCAACCTCCTTTTTCATATACTCGTAAGGGTTTTCAGGCTTTGTTCCTATGCGGTATCCGTCAAATTTTGCATCAAACATACATATTTCGCCGTACGGACAGTATTCACAGGGGTTTATAGCTGATGAACAGTATGGCTTTATACTGATATTGCCTGATTTTATCTCTTTATCAGCATTTATTGCCGCTTTTTTTATATATTTTGACATTATTTCAAATTCACTGCGCGAGGCTGTTTTGGAATTTTGGGAAAGACTGCCGTTTTTAGACAGCTTTATGTTTAAAAACTCGCTCTCGCTGTTTTCTTTGATGGAGGGGTCCATATGATATAAGGTATCGGGCGATAATTCTTCTGTACCGTCTTCATCTTCGTCCAGAATGAACAGACCGTCCATTTTCTGTATCTTTTGGGGAGAGCTTTTTGTAAAATCCTCCTGAGACAAATCAATATTTACATTGTCTGCCTCTTTTGCCGTACTATACAAAATCGCGCTTATTCTCGGGGTCAGGGACTTATTTTCGGTCAAAAGTCCGCTCTTTGCCAAATTTTCGGCTGCTATAGCGTACATAACAAGCTGCATATCAACTTTGTCGCATATAGCGTTTACCGAAAATGATTTATTTCCCGTTTTGTAATCTACAATACGGATATTCAGCCTGTTTTCTGCAAGCTGTTCCATAATGTCAATGCGGTCAATTTTGCCTGTAAGCGTTATTTTATCGCCTTTCCAGTCAATTACCGTTTCAAATTCCTTTTCATAGCAGATTGCGGCATATTCGCCCATAGAAAGACTTTTTCTTATTGCCGAAACGGAGTTCCTTAAAGTTAATTCGCATCTGGAAAGCAGATACTCTATCTTTTCAGTATCATCTTTTGCACGGGATAAAACCTTTTCGGATATCCCCGTCATAACCGAGCTGATAATTTTTTCACAGTCTGCATCGGTAAGAGCTGTCCAGCGGCTATGAATTTCGGAAAGTGTCTCCTCGCCAGCATTTACAGCCTTACAGAATTCGTATATTGCCGTATGCATAAGACTTCCGATATGCGATGCCTCAATTGTTTGCTCTTTTTGTTCGGAAAGTTTAAGACCGCGCTGCAGATAGTAGGAAAACGGGCATTTTTCGTAGTTTTCTAAAGCAGTGATACTGTATTTTTTATTTTTTCCGTATAGGAGCTCTGCTATTTTGGCGGAGAGTGCCGGCTGTATTTTCTTATACGACGCAGCAGCGTTTAAGATATCAAGTTTTCCGCTGTATTCAGGATTATGTAAGTACCAGTCGTAGACTGTTTGCCACAGCTTTTCGGGTCTGTCTTTATAATATTCCGAAAGTTTAGAGAGCATATAGTGAAATCCGCGCTTTGGAGAGGATAAAATCTCGGATACGGGGGGAGGGGTGATGATGTTTTCTTTAATTTCAATGTTAAACATTTTAGCCAAATCGTACACAAAATGCGCAGGATTTACCGTATTCCCCTCGCGGTCGCAGGAAGGGAAACTTATAAAAAGTTTTTCGGACGCTGTCGTAATTGTGCGGTAAAATTTGAAATTTTCCAGCATAATTCTGCCTGCGTTATCGAGTGCAAGTTCTTTGCCTTGCTCCTTTAGTGCAGAAGATATTGAAGCTCTGTCAAAATCTGAAAGAATATTCCCGCCGTCTGATACCTTGGGGAACAGTCCGTCAAGAGCTCCGATTATGAAAAGAGCTTTAACACGCGCGGGTGAGTTCCGCGAAACGGTGCCCAAGGATACGCGGTCAAGACCTGAGGGGATTATTGCTATTTCGCATTTTGAAAGACCGCACAAAAATCGGTCTGAAAATTCCTCACGGCTTATTAAGCCGTTTCCTGATACGGTTACAAGCTGGTCAAGAGTTTCTATAATAAAATTCCATACCTGCTTAAACTGTTCCGACTCGTTACGCATTCCTGAAGCGTCAAATTCGGCACATTCTGCGATAAGCCCGTCATACAGGTTTATGTCGCACATAAAATTATAGACTGCCTCTGCTATGGCTTTTGCAGTACGTCCCTTGTTTTCAAGAAAATCTGAAAAAGGAGTGATAATTAAAAGCCTCAGCTCATTCAGCTTTTCAAGGTCAAATTCCTCATTGCGGTAACTTCCCGTTACCTCATCAAATGCAGTCCCGCCCGTTTTAGTCCATTCTGCAAACCACGCCTTTTTTCCTTTTATACCGCAGGCAAGCACGTAGTTTTCCAAAAGGTCTATATCTTCCTGCGAAACCGCCTGTATACCGTTTTCCGTTTTTGTATAAATATACCCTGCCCTTAAGTAGTCAAAAACTGCTGAATAGCTCCAGTTCTCATTGATTACGGAAAAGAGTGAGAGTACGGTTTTGGCTATGGGATGCATAGCTATAGAAAGTTTTTCATCTGTAAAAAACGGGATATTGAAATCGGAGAATACAGAGGTTAAAATATGCAGATATTGTTCCATATCACCGCAGATTATGCCTATATCGCGGAAACGCATACCGCTGTCGCGTACAAGTGAAATTATGCTTGATGCGGTATGTTCTGCCTCGGAGTATATATCAAGCGCGTTAAATACGGAGATATTTTCACTTTTTTTCACATAATGAGGCTTTTCTTCCCAATTTTCAATAAGAAATCGGATATCCTCCGCTTTTATGTAATCGCATCTTCTACAAAGTCTTACAATATCACAAGTTATGCCCAGTTTTTCACAACAAGAAACAAGCCTGTTTTTCGTTTTTATAACAGGCTCAAACAAACTGCCGGATACCGACTCATCTATGCAAAGGGTTAAATAAACGCCCCGCGAACGTTTTAAAAAGGCGTTTATTATGCGGTAGTGGGTTGGCATAAAATCACTGTAATCGTCTATGTAAAAGAATGTATTCCCAAAAATATCTGTACTTTCGGCAATATCGGCAAACAGTGACATTTCGTCATCACTGTCGCTAAAATCCTCGGAAAAACTTTCGGAGTAGCTTTTGTAAATCTCATTTACAGATGAAAGTTTTTTTGCAGTATGTGTGTTTTCTATATTGATACCGTCAAAATCTTCAGGTGCAATTCCATAGCGTTTAAGTTCCGAAAACAAATCAAAAAGCTCGTCTATAAAGCCTGAGCGGCTTGAAGACAGGTAAAACACATTATCGCTACTCGCAGACTTTGCCGCCCTTTGTATCAGCATCATCTTGCCGCTTGACAAAAGGCGGTTTTCTTGTGGTAAATACCGTTTTAAAAGCCGTGAAAAGGTTAAAACCTCAATGCGGTTTGCCCCGAGTCCGCCAAGTGAAGATAAAAGGGTTTTCTCTGCCGAAAACGAAAATTGCTCAGGCACAATTAAGATAGCGCGTGAGTCGGGATTTTCTTTAAGATTTTTAAGCATCATATTATAGAGCATATCGCTTTTTCCGCTTCCCGCTCCGCCTGTTATGATTTTCATCTGCATAAGAAAACACCTTCTTTTGTAAATTACTTCTTATATTATAACACATAGGCTGTACAAATAAAAGTACTATTCCAAAAAAATATTTGCACCTATCGAGCGGAGCTTTCCGCATAGATTTTCATAGCCTCTTTTAATGTGATTTGCACCCGTAATGCGAGTTTCGCCATCGGCGCAAAGCCCTGCCAAAACGAGCGATGCTCCGCCGCGCAAATCCATTGCGCATACATTTGCGCCGCTTAGGTGCTTGCCGCCTTCAATATATGAACTTCTTCCGTCAATGCGTATATTTGCACCCATACGGTTTAGCTCACCGATATGCAGAAATCTGTTTTCAAAAACGGTTTCTACGATAATTCCCGACCCTTCCGTTTCACATAAAAGAGCGGAAAACTGTGCCTGCATATCTGTAGGAAAGCCGGGAAAAGGGAGAGTCTTTATATTTGCTGAGCTGAGCTTTTTTGACGCGTCAATATTGATGTAATTTCTGTGCTCGTCAACATATGCGCCCATTTCTCTTAGCTTTGCCGTCACAGGCTTTAAGTGTACGGGATTTACATTATCAATACGTCCGTGTCCGCCCGTTATCGCAAATGCGCTCATAAATGTGCCCGCCTCAATCCTGTCCGATATTACGGAATAGG
>JAFZNF010000030.1 GCA_017553025.1 Clostridia bacterium
AAGAAAATAATTGAGCTTTTATGCGAAAATTTCGGCGAAAAGTGCGAAAAAAAGGGTCATACATATTACAAATTCCCCACAGCTAGCGCGCTTTCTTCGCTCGACCTTTCAGACCTTTCGGTCATCCGCGCGGGCTTCCGCGACAAATACATATTGGCGGCGGCAAATGCGGTGAAAAGCGGTCAGCTTGACTTAGGAGCACTTAAAAAAGCCTCCTTTGACTACGCCAGATCACAGCTTTTGCGCCTTTCGGGCGTTGGTGAAAAGGTTGCCGCCTGCATACTTTTATTCGGGCTTCAGAAAACCGAGGGTTTCCCCGTTGATGTCTGGGTAAAACGAATTATGGAGTACTGCTATTTTGACAAAGAGCAGTCAAAGGAAACGATTTCCGGGTTCGCAAAGGACAAATTCGGTAATTTGGGCGGTTTTGCCCAGCAATATCTCTTCTATTGGGCAAGAGAAAATAAGATTGGAATTTAGATATGATAAAGGAATTCAAAAAATCTATCGGCTATATATGCCCCCATTGTTCTACAATAACGGTACGCGGCATAAATTTGTTTGATTTTTCGGGGAATACCCCATCCGAGCTTCCGTGTGCCAACCCCATGTGCGATTATCATCCGGTTTTGCTCACGGCAAAAAAGGATAAGTATGCTATTTCGGTGCATTGTCCCATCTGTGATGAGAAGCATCTTTACAATATCCGTAAAATAACCTTCTGGCACAACGATTTTTTTGTACTGCACTGTCCCGACTCGGGCTTCGGCGTCCTGTTTATAGGCGACGAGGAAAAAATCCGTTCCGAAATACAGGAACAGGAAAAGCTCATAAACGAGCTTGAAGAGGATTTTACGGTAGGCGAGGAGCTTTCCATAATTTTCGACGCCGTTGAGCATATAAATGCTCTTGCGAAAAACGACAGGATTTTCTGCTCCTGCGGAAGTCGCAATATCGCAATAGAAATAGACAATGACCGCATAACTCTCTTTTGCCGCGACTGTAATACAAAAAAAGAAATCAAAACGGACAGAGAGTCGCTTAACGCTTTGCTGAAATTAAGCACCATAGTGCTTTAACAATATTTTAAGGAGGAATTTAATATGTTGGTATCTGCAACAGAAATGTTAAAAAAGGCTGTGGCAGGCAAGTATGCCGTAGGTCAGTTTAACATTAACAATCTCGAATGGACAAAGTCTATTCTTCAAACCGCTGAGGAAAATAAAGCGCCTGTTATTTTGGGTGTTTCCGAGGGCGCAGGAAGGTATATGACCGGCTTTAAGACGGTTTCTGCTATGGTTTCGGCTATGACCGAGGACTTAGGCATAACAGTCCCTGTAGCTCTGCACCTTGACCACGGTACTTATGAAGGCTCATATAAGTGTATAGACGCAGGCTTTTCGTCAATAATGTTTGACGGCTCGCACTATCCTATTAACGAGAATATAGAAAAGACAAAGGAATTGGTAGATGTATGCCATAAAAAAGGCATCTCCATTGAGGCGGAAGTCGGCGCTATCGGCGGCGAAGAGGACGGCGTAATCGGCGGTGGCGAGGTTGCAGACCCTAATGAATGTAAAATGATTGCCGATTTGGGTGTTGATTTTTTGGCGGCAGGCATAGGCAATATTCACGGAAAATACCCTGAAAACTGGCAGGGACTTAATTTTGATGTTTTAGCGCAGATTAAGGAGAAAATCGGCGACCTTCCGCTCGTTCTTCACGGCGGTACGGGAATACCTGCCGATATGATAAAGAAAGCCATTTCCTTAGGCGTTGCGAAAATCAATGTGAACACCGAATGTCAGCTCTACTTCCAGGAAGCTACGAGAAA
>JAFZNF010000031.1 GCA_017553025.1 Clostridia bacterium
GTATGCTGCATCAGCAAAATCCGAATGTGTCGCCGGATATGCTTATGTGGCTTATCTCGATAAGGAAGCTGAATATTTCAGCTTTAGAAAAGACGGGCTTTTCCTGCGCCGACGAGATGCTCTATCCCGAAAATCACCGCTCTCTATCCGACTGCCTTTCCTATGTCGCGGTAGGAGCGCGCTCCTCCGAAAATCAGCAGCACCGCCTGACTGCAAGCGGGCTTGATATCCCCGTCGGTATGAAAAATCCGACAGGCGGCGACCTCTCGGTTATGATGATTTCTATAACGGCGGCTCAGCATCCGCATACTTTCGTATATTCGGGCTGGGAGGTCGAGAGCAAGGGCAATCCGCTCGCGCACGCGATCCTGCGCGGCTACTCGAACAAGCACGGCCGCTCCGTCCCCAACTACCATTTTGAGGACTTACAGCTTTTGTGGGAAATGTATGAGGAGAGCGGACTTAAAAATCCGTCGGTCATAATAGATACCAACCACGCAAACTCGGGAAAACGCTGGGAACAGCAACCGCGTATTGCCAAAGAAATCCTTCACAGCGCAAGACTTTCCCAAAATATAAGGAAAATGTTAAAAGGTCTTATGATTGAGTCATACTTGGTTGACGGAAACCAAAAGCCGAACGGCGGTGTTTACGGTCAGTCTATAACAGACCCCTGTCTTGGCTGGGACAAGACCGAAAAAATGATTTTGGAAATCGCAGATTTGATTTAAAAAGATGCTGTAATTTATTACAGCATCTTTTTGTATTACCCGAAATCGTGACAGCCTCCCGCGCCTATATTGTACTTTTCAAAAACGCATACTATCTCTTCTACTATATCAAAATCCGACTTCTTATCATCACTTATTATTTCTTTAATTTCCGATAACACCTTAATTGCAGTTGTATCTGCGATTTCGTCCGCGTCAATTTCCGCGTATTCAAGACCTCTCGTTACAGCATCACAAATAGCTCCCTTTAACAGCTCAAGTTTTATATTCATAAAAATTCCTCCCATTAAAAAAGTGCATAGCAAAGCTATGCACAAAAAACACATAGCTCCCTTTTGTCGCCAAACAAAATCATACATCAATCAAGAAAGTTGAAATAGAGCCTTGTGTTTTTGTCAAAACACAAAACTTTCTTGATTGTGTATTAAAATTTCGTTTGGCATATTTATCATAACATATCTTTCACTGTTTTTCAATAAAAAATACAAAAAAAGCTGATTTAATCTAATCAGCTTTTTCGCATATACTCACAAAATAGTCAGAAAACCGCACAGTTTCGATTTTTTTACCGTCAAGACAAGTTTTTATACCGACTTCAGCTATTCCTAAACCGCACATCTTCATTACAGCTTCTTTTTTTGTCCAAAATTTTATAAATTCCGCCGATTTATCGGTACTTTTTTCAATTATTTCTATTTCTTCTTCCGAACAAACTTTTTTTACGGTTTTTTCATTATACGTAACAAGCTTTTGTATATCAATACCTATCGGTCTTTCGCAAACTGCACATACTGCATACTCCCCCGAGTGGCTTAGACTAAACTCAATATCTAAATTTTTGCAGTAAGGTTTTCCGTTTTCTAAAGTATCAAATATGACATCGCAAGGCTCTATGCCGTATCTTCTTGCTATTTCCCGTTTTGCAAGCATTTCGGCGCATACGCTCCGCTTTTTATCATCAGCATTTTTAAAACGCAAAATCCGCTCTCTTTTTTTCCCGCTCATAAGAGAAAAAAAGGTGTCATATTCCTCATTTTTAATATCGTTTATATTATATTTATACCAATCCACTGAAAATCTCCCCATTTTTTGAAATTATAACATTTTTCGGTTGATTTGGCAACTTATTTATGTTAAAATCCTTAATATGAGGGGTGATTTTTTATGGAAAGAGAAGATTATACCGACCCGCAGTGCCCGTTTTGTACCGATATGTTCAAAAAAAACATACACCGTATCCCTACGGGCAGAGTAATTGCAAAACTTGATGAATACTTTAATAAAAACGATTATGACGGGGCGCTTTCGCACCTTTTATACTGGCTTAAAGAGGCAGAGGCAGAGGGCGATACGGACGGTATATTTACCGTAAAAAACGAGCTTATGGGTTTGTACCGCAAAATCGGAAAAATGGACGAGGCGATTAAGCATACCGAGGACGTTTTAGAGCTTTTAAAGGTTATGGGAAACGAAAATTCCGTAACAGCAGGAACTGCGTATTTGAATGCGGGGACTGCATACAAGGCATACGATAACCCCAAAAAATCGATAGAATATTTCAAAAAGGCAAAAGCCATTTATGAAGAAAATCTTGACAAAAATGACAGCCGTCTGGGAGGTCTTTACAATAATACGGCGCTCACACTTTCCGACCTTTCGGAATTTGACAAAGCCTACGATTATTACAACAGAGCGATAGCCATTATGAAAAATCACAAAAACGGACTGTTGGACTGCGCAATTTCGTACCTCAATATGGCAAATACCAAAGAGGCGCAATTAGGACTTGAAAATGCCGAAAAGGAAATAGACGCGCTTTTAAAAAAGGCGTCCGACGCCTTAGACGATAAAACTAACGAGCAAAACGGCTATTATGCCTTCGTCTGCGAAAAATGTGCGCCGACTTTTGGCTATTACGGTTACTTTTTATATGAAAATGATTTAAAGGAGCGGGCAAGAAAGATTTATGAAAGGGCTTGAAATTGCAGAAAAGTACTATTTGGAATTCGGCGAAAAAATGATAAATACAGAGTTCTCCGATATCAAAGACAAAATCGCTGTAGGACTCTCAGGAAGCGGTTCGGAATGTTTCGGGTTTGACGATGACATTTCAAAAGACCACGATTTTGAGGCGGGATTTTGTATTTTTATCCCCGACGAAAGTATTATTGACAGAAAAACGGCATTTTTACTTGAACGTGCATACGCAAAACTCCCGAAAGAGTTTATGGGCATAAAAAAAAGCCTTATAAGTCCCGTCGGTGGTTCAAGGCACGGTGTTATCAGAATTTCCGATTTCTTTACCGAAAAGACAGGGACTCCTGATGCAAATTTAACCGTTTCGCAGTGGCTTCTGACAAGCGAAAATTCGCTTTTGGAGGCAACAAACGGAAAAATCTTTTTTGACGGCTTAGGGCTTATGACTTCCCTTAGGAATTCCGTTTCCTATCTTCCCGATGATATACGTCTTAAAAAACTTTCGGGAAATCTTTTAATTATGGCGCAGGCAGGTCAGTATAACTATAACAGATGCCTCAGCCACAAAGAAACAGGTGCATCACAGCTTGCTGTTTTTGAATTTGTAAAGGCAACAATAAATGTAATTTTTCTTCTCAATAAAAAGTACGTGCCTTATTATAAGTGGTGTTTTAAAGCTCTCCGCAGTCTTGAAAAACTCTCATCGCTTTGCGACACTCTCGAATTTTTGATAAGCTCGGAAAATGATGACTCTCTTTCCGAAACAAAGTCGGCTGTTATTGAGGACGTCGCAAAAATGGTGATTGATGAGCTTCAAGAGCAAAAGCTGACTGACGCAATCTGCCTTGACCTTGAAAAGCACGCATACTCTGTAAATGACAGAATTTCAGACGAAAAAATACGCAATCTGCACATTTTATCAGCAATAAAATAGGGACTTACAAAAGTCCCTGTTTTATTCTATCCCCAAAAAGGTATATCCGCTCTTTTCCACAATTTCTTGGATTTTGCCATTGTCTGCCGTATTTGGAACATACGCGCATTTTTCGCTGAGCACAACATCTGCATCAATATTTTCCTTTTGAAATGCCTCTTTTACGTGCGATACGCAGTGCATACACATCATACCGTCAATCTTAACCTTTTTCATCTTTACTTCCTCCGTTTCTTCTCTGTCAAATTTTATACGCTTTAGCCTTAAGGCATTACTTACAACACATACGCTTGACATACTCATAAACAGTGCACCGAGCATAGGACTTAATTTTATCCCCAGCGAGGGATACAAAACTCCCGCCGCTATCGGTATCCCAATTGTGTTATAAAAGAATGCCCAAAACAAATTTTCTTTAATGTTTTTGATTACCTTGCGCGAAAGCATAAGTGCATTTGGTACTGCCATCAGGTTATTGCCTAAAATTACAATATCACTGCTTTCGATTGCCGCGTCCGTCCCTCCGCCTATGGCAATTCCTACATCGGAAACTGCAAGCGCAGGCGCATCATTTATGCCGTCGCCGACCATCGCAACCTTTTTGCCTTTTGCCTTAAGCTCTGCAATTACTTTTTCCTTATCCTTGGGCATAACATTCGCCGTCACATTTTCTATTCCCGCTTTTTTAGCAATTTCACGGCTTGCAAGTTCATTGTCGCCTGTCAGCATTATAACTTCTGTACCCATAGAATTAAGTTTTTCAGCGCAAATCCTTGCACTCGGCTTTATTGTATCCGAAACCGCTATAATTCCGATTGCTGTTTTGTCCTCTATAATAAATATGACCGTTTTCCCCTGTTTTGACATCTTGTCATATTTGTCTTCAAACCCGGAAATATCTATATTATTATCCTCAGCAAATTTTTTCTTTACTGCAAAACACTCTTTCCCATTAATTTGCGCCTTTACTCCTACACCGAAAACTGCCTCAAAATTTTCCGTTTGAAGTCTTTTTGTAACCCGCATCTCACAATACCTCAATATTGCTCCCGCTATCGGGTGTTCGCTTTTTTCCTCAAGGGCAAGTGCTATAGGTAAAAGCACCTTTTCATCTCCAAAACAGTCGGTAACCTGCGGTATTCCCTCGGTTATCGTTCCCGTCTTGTCAAAAACCACACAGTCTATCAGGTGTGCCGTTTCAAGCGCTTCACCCGATTTTATCAAAATCCCGTTTTCTGCCCCCTTTCCCGTACCTGCCATAACTGCAACAGGCGTTGCAAGTCCTAAAGCGCAAGGGCAGGATATTACAAGCACACACACCCCAAAGGAAAGCGCGTCCTCGAATTTCGCACCCATAAAAATCCATATTAGTGCCGTTATAAACGCCACTATCATAACGGTCGGCACAAAAA
>JAFZNF010000032.1 GCA_017553025.1 Clostridia bacterium
ATTTTCCTTAATTATAATACTACGGGCGACGGACTTGTATCAGCTCTCAATATTCTCAAAATACTGAAATTATCTGGTAAAAAACTTTCAGAACTTGCAAAAATTTATGAAACTATGCCTCAGTGTATTATAAATGCAAAGGTTTCCAATAAAAAGAAATACGGCTATGATAAGGACGGCGTAATTTTGGAAGAAATTAAGAACCTTGAGGCGGAATTTGACGGAAAAGGACGCGTTTTAGTACGTGCATCCGGAACGGAACCCTGCGTCAGAGTTATGATTGAGGGCAGTAATATGGATATTATAAAGCAAAAAGCAAAGTATCTTGCATCCATAATTGAGGCAAGGCTCTCATAATATGTTGTTAAAAAATGCACTTCATATGAAGTGCATTTTTTAATGGCTCATTATTCATCTTCAGAAACAATGTCAACAGCTTTATCTTCTTCCTCAATGTCAGAATTTTCCGTAAGCTTTGCTCCGCATTTTGAGCAGTATTCGCTCAGCTTGTCATTTTGCTGTCCGCATTCGGGGCAAGCGGCTGTGCTTTTGAGTGATGCTATCTGCTCTTTTAACTCTTCTGCTTCCGCTTTGAATTTGTCAATTTCAATCATAATTTCGCCGATATCTCAGCTAAACTCTTCGCCGTTTTTGTACTGCTCATAAACAATTTCGCCTATTTTGGTATAGAGCTTGTTAATTTTACTGTCTGCCTCATTCTTCGCAAGGTTCAGCTTTGTGATATCAACAACGTTTGTTGTCTTGTCAATGGCAATCTTTGCAAATTTTTCCGCACCGTCCTTTGCGGAAGAGAGTTTGTCCTTAAAAACATCCCATAAAGTACCCATAAATACACGCTCCTTTTACATATTTTTATTATTATACCATATAATATTCAAATGTGCAATAAATGTACGCACCATTTAATAAAAAATTAACAACTATTGACAAGCGGATTGCGTCTTATTATAATGTTAATAAGGCGGTGCGATTTATGATAAATTTGGCTATTTGGAATGCAGTGGTTTTTGCTGTATATGGATTTGATAAATATAATGCAATGAACGGAAGACGGAGAATAAGCGAAAGAACTTTGCTTTGTTTTGCGTTTTTACTTGGCGGATTTGGCGCATTTTTGGGTATGCAGATTTTCAGACATAAGACAAGACATATAATATTTAATGTCGGTGTGCCTCTTGCTATGCTTTTTAATGTTGTCTTAATATATTTTGCGAGGCGGGGGGGATTTATATAAAGGACAGAATAATTCTGCACAGTGACTGCAATAATTTTTTTGCCTCGGTAGAGTGTGCACAAAACCCGCTTTTGTGGGACGTTCCCCTTGCAGTTGCGGGAGAACGTGAAAAACGCAGAGGAATAATACTTGCAAAGAATAATATTGCAAAAGGGTACGGCGTAAAAACGGCAGAACCCATCTGGCAGGCGATGAAAAAATGCCCTGACCTTGTAATTGTTCCGCCAAGACATAGACTTTACGAAGAGTATTCTAAAAAAATAAACAGAATTTATTCGGATTTTACCGACCTTGTAGAAAAATTCAGTATCGATGAAAGCTGGCTTGACGTTACGGGGAGTACAAAACTTTTTGGAAACGGTAAAGAGATTGCAGACAGTATAAGGAAACGCGTAAGAGAAGAACTGGGAATTACAGTATCGGTCGGCGTTTCCTTTAATAAAATTTTCGCAAAACTTGGCAGTGATTATAAAAAACCTGACGCAACTACGGTGATTTCGCGTGATAATTATAGGGAAATTCTATATCCTCTGCCTGTTTCAGATATGATATTTATAGGAAGAAGCGCAAGAGAAAAATTATATAATGCAAATATACGCACTATCGGTGATTTGGCTGCAGCAAAGGACAGCTTTATAGAAAAATTGCTTGGCAAAACGGGGCTCGTGATTTTGGGATATGCAAGAGGCGAGGATAATTCGCCCGTTATGCCGATTGGTTATGAAAGGGAAATAAAGTCCATAGGAAAGGGACTGACTTTTTCAAGAAATCTGTTAGGAATTGAAGATGTAAGAAAAGGTCTTTCGGTACTTTGCGGATATATAGCCTTTAAAATGCGTGAAAAAGGGTTGAAATGTACGGTTGTTACGGTGCATATAAAAGATACAGAGCTTAAAACCATTTCAAGACAAAAGCACTTAGATAATCCGACATATCTTGAAAAAGAGATATCCGAGACGGCGGAGGAGCTTATTCTTGCAAATTGGAATATGAAAAAACCAATCAGAATGATTACTGTCACGGGGAGCGGTATGGTAAGTGCTGATATAGGGGGGCAGATGAGCCTTTTTGAGGACGAGGAGGAAAAGAAAGAGGAAAAACTGGAGCTTGCCATAGACAAGATAAGAAAAGCCTATGGAAAAAACAGTATAAAAAAAGCTAATATTATAAATAACGATTTGGGAATTGAAGAATAAAAAGCGTCAAATTG
>JAFZNF010000033.1 GCA_017553025.1 Clostridia bacterium
ATTGTGTCGATTTGGAAACCATTTTTGGTGACAAAGAGAATTTAAGGCTCTTAAAAAATACCCCTGCCGCATTCTTGGGTTCGTGCAGATACCGTCTGCCCGATTTTGACGGAAAATGCGACATATACGAGCGCATTTTTGAGAACTTTGCAAGTAAAAATATTAAAATGGCTGTATACATAGGCGGAAACGATTCGATGGACACAGTTATGAAGCTTTCAGAATACGCTGAAAAAAATGAAAAAAATGTACTTTTTGCAGGCGTACCCAAAACAATTGACAATGACCTCGTCGGCACAGACCATACCCCGGGATTTGGCTCTGCGGCAAAATTTGTAGCATCAGCTGTTTCGGAAATTGCACGCGACTGCGCAGTTTATGCCGACCGCTCAGCAACGGTTGTTGAGATTATGGGCAGAAACGCAGGTTGGCTGACTGCTGCGTCTGTACTTGCAAGAAGCAGTACCTCAAGCGCTCCGCATCTTATTTATCTTCCCGAAAGACCGCTTTCAAAGAACAAGCTGATTGAAGATATCAAAAACTGCAACGCACGCAATATTGTTATTGCCGTATCGGAGGGCATTAAAAACGAAAATGGAGAGTATTACAGCAATCTTGACTGCAACAGCGGTCACGATAAATTCGGACACGCTCAGCTTTGCGGCTCTGCCAAGGTTATAGAAAGTATAATAAAGGAAAATTTCGGCATAAAAACGCGTTCGGTCGAGCTCAATGTCCTGCAGCGCTGCAGCTCACATTTTGCGTCCCTTACAGACCTTAACGAAGCGGAAATTATCGGTGCATTCGGTGTAAAAGCCCTGCTTTCAGGAAAGACAGGTATCGTCGCCGGATTTGAAAGAGTCAGAGAGTATGAGGTGAAGCCCATAATAAATGATGTTTTAAAAATTGCAAATTTCGAAAAAACTGTTCCTGACAGTTTTATTGCGGAAAACGGTCACGATGTGACAAAAAAGGCAATAGAATACTTAAGACCCCTCATTTTGGGAGAACCTCAAATAAAAATGGAGAACGGTATACCCAAACATATCGCATTGAATTGTATAGATTAAAAAGCGGACACCGCAGGGTGTCCGCTTTTATATTATCGTGCCTCCGCCTAAAACTGTGTCGCCATTGTAAAATACAGCCGCCTGCCCTTTTGCAATCGCACGCTGAGGTTCTTCAAATTCAATATGCACCGTATTTTCCCCCGAAACGGTGATTTTTGCAGGCTGTTCCTTTTGATTATAACGTATTTTTACCTTTGCCGAAAAACTTTCCGGCGGGATATCAAATGCAATCCAATTTACATCGCAGACATCAAGTTCACTTGTGAAAAGTTCACTGTCGCTGCACAGCACAACCTCATTTTTTTCAATATCTTTTTTTAAAACGTACATAGGCGCAGGAAGGCTAAGTCCTAAACCCTTTCGCTGACCTATTGTATATCTTATTATTCCTTTATGTGTCCCCAGAATATTGCCGTTTTTATCTACAAAATTTCCGCTCTTATATTTTATGTCCCTGTATCTCTCAATAAATGATGCATAATCACCGTCAGGAACAAAACATATATCCTGGCTGTCGTGTTTTTTTGCATTAACAAATCCGTTTTCTTCTGCGATTTTGCGCGTTTGTTCTTTTGTCATACCGCCAAGCGGAAACAATGTATGCGTGAGCTGTTCCTGCGTCATTGAATACAGCACATAACTCTGATCTTTTCGCTCATCTATTGATTTTTTTAGGAGAAACCGCCCGTTTTCCTCCTCTATCCTTGCATAATGCCCTGTTACAACATAGTCAAAACCAAGCTCTTTCATTCTTTGAAACAGCTTTTCAAATTTTAAGTACCTGTTACAGTCAATACAAGGGTTTGGCGTTGCTCCCTCTTCGTAGGAACGCACAAATTTTTCTATAACTTTTTTCTCAAACTCATCGGTAAAATTAAAGACATAGTGTTCCATACCGAGGCGTTTTGCGACGCTTTTTGCGTCCTCTACATCATCTTGCGAGCAACAGCTTTTTTCTGACCTTATACCTATTTCTTCATTTGTAAAGAGTCTCATTGTTGCGCCGATACAGTCATAGCCGTCCTTTTTGCAAAGATATGCAGCAACGCTTGAATCAACTCCGCCGCTCATTGCGATAATCGCTTTTTTCATAACCTTCACCAGTTTTATTTTGAAAATTTATACTCCGTTACGGTATCGTATTTTTCGCCCTTCTTTAAAAAACCGTCAGGAAAATGCG
>JAFZNF010000034.1 GCA_017553025.1 Clostridia bacterium
ATAACAAATCAGAAAGTCGTATGCGAGTATATGAAGAAAATAAGTGAAGATTTGGGCGCAATAGATGTTCTTGTAAATAATGCGGGAATAAATGTCGGTCCCGACCAAAGAAAAACCATAGAGGATTTTGACGATAAGTGGTGGCAGGCAATACAGAATGTTGATTTGAACGGCGTATATAACTGCAGTAAATGTGCGTTAAAATATATGAACGAAAAGGGTGGAGCGATAGTTAATATCAGCTCTGTTGTGGGTATGGTACCGCTTCGTAATCAATGCTCCTTTGCAGCGGCAAAAGCAGGAGTTATAAACCTTACAAAAGCAATGGCTATAGAGCTTGCGACAAAAAATATCAGAGTAAATGCTATAGTTCCCGGCTCAATAGGTATAGCAGTAACAAACGAGCTGTGGAAAAACGACGATTTAATGAAAGGCCTTATCGCTCACATACCGCAGGGAAGGCAGGGAACGCCAAAGGATATAGCAAACGCCGTACTGTTTTTCGCATCCGAGCTTGCGTCATACATTACGGGCGCGGTTTTGCCGGTAGACGGAGGCTGGACGGCGGGCGGATATGCGCGTAATTTTTAGAATGGAGCGGTAGATTTATGGGAAAACTTGCAAATGACGTCATAGGCACAATTGTGCCAAAGGGGAATGTTGCTGTTTTTTGGGCAGGACAGGCAGGATTTATTATAAAAACACCGAATAATAAACTGATTGCTCTTGATTTGTACTTGTCCGATTGCTGTGAGAGGTATTTTGGCTTCAAAAGAGTGATGCCGTATCTTTTAGAGGCGCATGAACTAAAGTTTGATTATGTGGTTGCGTCACATGCGCACTATGACCACTTTGATGTGGATTCTATCCCGTTGCTGCTTGCAGGCAGCGCTATGTTTATCGGTGCGGTTGATACTAAATTAGAGTGTGACAGGCTTGGAATAAAGGATAATGTAAAATTTATAAAGTGCTTTGACGAGGTTACGCTTGACGGAATAAAAATAAAGGGCGTACCTTGCGACCATGGCGAGCTTGCACCCGATGCGCTCGGATTGTGGTTTGAAATCGAGGGAAAAAAGATATACTTTATGGGCGATACTGCCTTCAGAAAAGACTATTTTGAAAATGAAGCGGTAAAAAATGCCGACCTGCTGATTGCGCCGATAAATGGCATGTTCGGAAATCTGAATTCAAAAGAGGCGTGCTGCGCGGCAGAAATGTTAAAAGCAAAAATGACAGTACCTTGCCATTTCTGGAATTTTGCCGAGCATGGCGGAGCGCCTGATGAGTTCATTTCGGGAATGAAGGAAAAAGGGTTAAATTACAAGCTTCTCCGTATAGGCGAGGGAATAATAATATAACGAAAGGCAGTGGTAAACAAAATGAAGGTTTTGACGGTTACAGAGCCGAATAAAGCGGTATATTCCGATATTGAAAAACCGATACCGACAGGGAGAATGATGCTGGTAAAGGTTAAAAGAGCAGGTGTTTGTGCAACTGACTTGTCGATTTTTTCGGGCGAAAGCGCTTTTGTAAGAAGCGGACAGATAAAGTATCCCGTTCGCATCGGGCATGAATGGTCAGGTGTTGTTGAAAGCATAGGAGAGGATGTAAAGGATTTCAAGCCCGGCGATAAGGTTATTTCCGACAGCGGAATAAGCTGCGGCGAGTGTGAAGACTGCAAGGCGGGAAGATATGAAAAATGCAAATTCCAGCGCTCTGTAGGAACAATAAACGCGTGGGACGGCTGTTTTGCGGAATATATGTATATCCCTGATTTCAATGCATACCATGTGCCCGATAATGTGAGCTTTGATGAAGCGGCGCTTATTGAGCCTACGGCAATATCTTATGATGCGTTCAGGGATTTTAAGATAACCCCCGATATGACGGTTGCGGTTATCGGTATAGGCGCAATAGGAATGTCGTCAATCTGGCTTGCAAAATATTTCGGCGCTAAAAATGTAATAGCAATAGGATTAAGAGACCATAAGCTTAAAATAGCCGAAAAAGTCGGTGCAGACACCCTCATAAACAGTAGGGAGCAAGACCCCGTAGCTGCCGTTTTGGAAGCAACAAACGGTGTGGGAGCGGATTTTGTGATAGAAACGGCAGGCAAGGAATCGGCGCTTACTCAGGCAATACAAATGACAAGGCTTGAGGGAAGAATATCTATTTTAAGCTTTTATGAGGAGGATATAAGCGTGCCGATGTCGGATATTGCTATGAAATATCTTACGGTCAAGGGTGGCGCGGGAAGGTTTGGAAATCCCGCAAAGGTATGTAAAATCATGTCGGAATATGACAGAAAATTAACGCCCATAATTACACACAGAGTCCCCTTTGAAAAGTGTCTTGAAGTGTTTGAAAATGAGGCAAAGTATCATAATGACAGAATAAAGGTAATTGTAGAATTTGAGGAGTAAACTGATATGAAAAAAATAGAACCGGTAGTTGTAGATGTAGAAAAAGTTAAGCCGCTATCCTTTGGCGCAGAGTATGATTCGAGAATGATTTTAGATCATGTGATTACAAAAAGGGATAATGTGATCCAAATAAATCACGGAACGGTCAAGGCAGGGTATGCGCTCGGCGGCGCGGCTCACGAGGAAGACGAAATATATTACATATTAAGCGGAAAAGGAAAGTTAAGGCTTGACGATAAAATAATCGATGTTTATGCGGATCAGGTAATATTCATACCGGCAGGCTGCTTTCATGCGCTTGATAATTCGCAGTCGAGCGAAGACCTGAAAATACTGACATTCTGGCGTGACTACAGATTTAACGACGCTTATGAAGAAAGAATGCGTTTATGGGGCAAATCATTTAAAACAATAGACGAAGAATAAAGGAG
>JAFZNF010000035.1 GCA_017553025.1 Clostridia bacterium
TACCCGCAGGATACAGTTTCTTTTCTGCCTCTTGAGCATATATGGTATCGCCTGAATTTGCGTCGATTACTACGGCAGATTTGGCACGCGGTTTTGGAAACTCCGACTTTGAGACAGTTTCGGAGCTTTCGCTTTGTTTGGAGTCAGTTTCCTTAGAAGTCACTTTTGTTTCGCTTTTTGCGTCCTTTTCCGATGTTTTTTCTGCAAGTACACCAAAATTAAACAAAAATTCAAAAACAAGCAGTAAAGAGCAAAGTTTTTTCATATAATTTTCCCTCCAGGCGCATATTATTTCATTTAAAGCGCCGTTTTTTTGGAATAAAGTTTATAACATTGATGGACTTTATGAAACCATAATGTGATATAATTATACATAAATCGATAAAATTTTGCAAGAAATTTCATAAATTTTGTAAAAAAAGTATAGCAAAATTATTTTTTTATGATATACTGAATGGTATAATGGTATTAAAGGGTGTTGCCTATGAAAATATTAAAAAGATACTATATTTTTATATTCATTTTTGCTCTGATTTTAGGACTTATTATAAGGGACATAAGCACATCAAAGTTTGCAGTAATAAAGAATTCTGAGGCTTATGCGCCGAATGATGTGAAAACGGTTGAATATGATGATACTGACACCGAAAAGGTAAATATAAATACAGCATCAAAGCGGATTTTAATGACCCTTGACGGGATAGGGGCAAAGATGTCGGAAAGGATTATAGAATACCGCGAGGAAAACGGAGGATTTGAAACGGCAGAAGATATTATGAAAGTAAGCGGAATAGGCTATGACACATTTTTAAAACTTAAGGATTACATAACGGTAGAATAGGGGAATATGAAATGAAAATTTTAGTAGTAGATGATGAAAAAATTATTGTCAAGGGGCTTAAATATAACCTTGAACAGGAGGGGTATCAGGTAGTATGCGCATATGACGGCGAGGAGGCTGTAAAGATGGCGCGCGATTCAAGTATTGACCTTATTTTGCTTGACGTTATGCTTCCCAAAACCGACGGTCTTACAGCCTGCAGAACGATAAGGACGTTTTCCGATGTGCCGATTATAATGCTCACCGCAAGGAGCGAGGATATAGACAAGATTTTAGGGCTGGAATACGGCGCAGACGATTATATAACAAAACCCTTTAATATACGCGAGGTAACATCGAGAATAAAGGCAATCCTGCGGCGCGTAAATCCATCTTCTTCAAGAGGCAGGGACGTTTTGGTTTCGGGGGATATACGGCTTGATTACAATTTGCGCAGGGTTACGGTAAAGGATAAAATTATTGAGCTTACAGGAAAGGAATTTGACCTTTTGGATTTGTTCCTTAAAAATCCCGGCAAGGTCTATACAAGAGAGGGACTTTTGGATATAGCCTGGGGTGTTGAATACCCCGGTGATGAACGCACAGTTGATGTGCACATAAGACGTCTTCGCGAGAAGATAGAAGAAAATCCCGCAGAGCCGTTATACATTAAGACAAAATGGGGTGTTGGATATTACTACAGGAAAGATTAAAGACTTTTTTTACTCAATGCGCTTTTCGCTTATGGCAACATATGTAGCAGTAATACTGATTGCCATAACGCTTCTCAGCGTGTATATTTTGGGAGTCTTAACCGAAAGTTTTTACAGCACAGAGAAGGTAAAGCTGTTTGCTAAGGCAAATATTGTTTCGGGGCTTATAACAAATACGGAAAACATTACTGATGAAACAAAAGAGAACATAGCAAAAACCCTGTACGGCAGTAATATGCGCTGTATTGTTACAGGCAGGGATTTGCGGGCAGTTTTTGACTCGAACAATGACTCTGATATTGTTGGCAAAATAGTAATCCGCGAGGCGATAAATAAGTGTATCAAAAAGGGTGAAGAAACCTATGTAAAGGCGCAGGGAGTAAATGAAATAAATATGCTTTCTGTAGCAGTACCCATTATGTCGGGGACGAGAACGGCGGGAGCTGTGTATATTGCCGAGTCAATAGCAAGCGCTGATGCGGCAGTCGGTGATATAAGGCGTAATCTTATAATTTTTGCCATCATTACAAGCATTTTAATTGCAATGCTTAGTCTTGCACTGTCCTTTATGACGACAGCGCCGATAGATAATTTTATAGCGGTATCAAAGGAAATTTCCAAGGGGAATTTTAATGTAAAGGCGAAGGAAAAGGGAACAAGCGAGCTTGTAGAAATGGCAAAGGCTCTTAACTATATGTCGCAGGAGCTTGAAGATTTTGAGCAGAACCGAAAAAAATTTGTATCCGATGTTTCTCACGAACTCAAAACACCACTTGCAACGATAAAACTTATATGTGACAGTATCGTAACTACCGAAAATCCCGAACCAAGTATGGTACAGGATTTTCTGGGGGATTTAAGCGAGGAGGTTGACCGCCTTACACGCCTTGTGGAAAGGCTTTTAACCTTGACGAAGATGGACGCAAATCAAAAGGTTAAAACTGCTGCGCCTGTGGACTTTACCGTTATGCTAAAGGCAATTTTAAGAAAGCTGGCGCCAAATGCCCACGCAAAAAATATTATGCTGTATGATGATTTGGGGGAAGCAACGCTTGAGCCTGTAATGCTTGACTATGACAAAATATGGGAAGCGGTTTACAACGTGACAGACAATGCTATAAAATATACGCCGGAGGGCGGATTTGTGCGTATGGGACTGGGCATTAAAAACCAGATGATTGTAGTTACAATAGAGGATAACGGTCCCGGAATACCCGATAGTGAAAAGGAGCATATTTTTGACAGATTTTACCGCCTTGACGATTCGCGCGCGCGTGATACGGGCGGAACAGGGTTAGGACTTGCCATAGCTAAGGAGGCAGTAATGCTGCACGGGGGAGAAATCTCGGTAAAAGATGCGAAAAACGGGGGAAGTGTGTTCACAATAACCATTCCGTACATAAGAGAATACGGGGAAAACGCATAAAAGCGAGGTACAATATGTTAAGAACAAAAAAAATAGTATGGCTCATAATTGTTTTCGTGATTGCAGGAATTGCTGTTTTCACAATAGCTAATAAAAGCAAGAACAGGGGCAGAACTGATGTTATGCTGTATTTTTTAAGTGCTGATAAAAGCAGTATTTCGGGTTATGAAAAAGAGTTTTCGCAAGAAAACAATAATGAGCTTTATAAAGCGGTTTCAGAAAGCCTGATAAAAGGCCCCAAAGGCAAACGCTATACTGCACTTATGGACAAAAACACGCAGGCTCAGGACATTACAAATGAAGAGGGAAATCTGACGGTTGATTTTTCGGAAGAGTATAGAGAATCCGAACTCTTATCAACATATGCCATAATAAAAACATTTGCACAGCTTCCTGATGTTAAAGCGGTTATGGTTACCTGCGACGGGGTTGATGTTCTGGGGCGCGGGTTTATTAAGGGCGATGAGATAAACTTAGAATCAGATGACGACTGTGCGGTTACAGTGCATCTTTATTTTACCGATGATGATAAACAAAAGCTGATAGGCGAGTACAGAAAAATAAATATTTTAGATACTCAGCCGATAGAGCAGTATATTATTGCAGAGCTTATAAAAGGCCCGAAAGTGAAAGGCCATACAAGGCTTTTGCCGAAAGAAGCGGACATAGTTTCCGCAGAAACTACCGACGGGACGTGCTATGTAAACTTCAAAAAGAGCTTTTCATCAAAAGAATCGAGGGAACTTATGATTTATTCAATAGTCAACTCTCTTACCGAACGTAACAGCATTAGTTGTGTTCAGTTTTTAATAGACGGTAAAAAAAGCGATAACGGCGGTACACCTGATATAAGCGTACCGCTTTACCGCAATGAAAGTTTAATCGGACTGAAATAATTTCAAATATTTTTGAAATTCAGAATATTAAGGTCTTTTGGGACATAGTCTTCAATGTAATCGAGCATACTGTCAATATCGGAGAATACGCTGTAGAGCTCTCTGCATTCAGATTTTACAAAGTTTTCCGATATGGCATTTTCCAAAAGTGCTATGAGATTATCAAAATATCCGTTTACATTAAAAATTGCCATTGCTTTGGTATGGCGTGAAAGCTGTTTTAAAGTCAGCATTTCAAAAAATTCGTCAAATGTGCCAATACCGCCCGGGGACATTATAAAAGCATCTGCTTTGTCCTCCATAGTCTGTTTGCGTTCGCGCATTGTTGAGGTTTTAATAAGCTCACTGCACTTGTCATAGAGCATACCGTCAACATTAAAAAAGTCGGGTACAATTCCGATTATTTTGCCTCCGCCTGCTGTTACGCCCCTTGCGGTACCGCCCATAACACCGCCTGCACCTGCACCGTAGATAAGGGTGTGGGAACGCTCTGCCATCTTTTTGCCGAGATTTTCGGAGGCGGTTATATAGATTTTATCTATATCGTTGCTTGATGCACCGTATACACATATATTCATAGCTTTACTCCTTTTAAAAATGAATGTCACCATATATTCTATGCAGAATAATTTTAATATATTTTACAACAAACTGCAATAAATTTCAACCATTTTATCGGATACTGAAGATAAATATGAAAAACAGAATGAAAGAAGGATTATCACTTATGCGAAAAGCAGGTATTCTAATGCATATTTCAAGCCTTGCCTCGGATTACGGAATAGGAACTGTCGGGGAGGCTGCATTTGAATTTGTAGATTTTCTGAAAAAGACGGGACAGAGCTATTGGCAGATACTGCCATTAAATCCGACGGATATGAATAACTCTCCCTATCAAAGCCCAAGCGTTTTTGCGGGCAATTCACTTTTGATTGACATCAATGAGCTTAAGAAGGACGGACTGTTGTCGGATTTCGACACGGAGGGTATTTTTTGGGGCGAAAACCCCGAAAAAGTTGATTTTAATGCTGTAAAAGCGTATAAATCCAATCTTTTGAAAAAAGCCTTTGGAAATTTTCAAAAGGATTATGAGTATATAACCTTTGAAACGCAGAATGCAGGCTGGCTTAATGATTATTCGCTGTTTATGGCGCTAAAGGAGCATTTTGACGGCAAGCCCTGGTATGATTGGGACGGCAATATAAAAAGCCATAACAAAAAGGAAATAGAAGAATATACAAAAAAGTTATGGACGAGTATTGAGTATTACAGATTTGAACAGTTTTTGTTCTACAGAGGCTGGGGAAAGCTGAAAAAATATGCAAATGATAACGGAATAGAACTAATAGGCGATATACCAATATATGTAGCGCTTGATTCTGCAGATGTGTGGGCGAACAGAAACCTCTTCTTAATTGATGAGGATTTTGTGCCTAAGGCAGTCGCCGGCTGTCCGCCCGATTTGTTTTCAAAGGACGGACAAAAATGGGGTAATCCGTTATATGATTGGAAAGTGAATAAAAAGACAGGGTATTTGTGGTGGATAAACCGAATA
>JAFZNF010000004.1 GCA_017553025.1 Clostridia bacterium
AAAGCGTTACCTCGTCGGCATATTCAATATCCGCGCCCATCGGTATTCCGTGAGCAATTCTTGTGACCTTTACATTAAACGGCTTTAACAGTTTTTGAATATATACAGCCGTCGCCGTACCGTTTACCGTCGGATTTGTCGCCATAATGACTTCCTCTGTTTCCCCGTTTGCAAGCCTCAATAAAAGCTCTTTTATCCGTATATCGTCGGGCGATATATTGTCAATCGGCGAAATTGCGCCGTGAAGAACGTGATAAAGTCCGTTATACTGTCCCGTTTTCTCGATTGCGGACACATCTTTCGGCGTTTCCACAACGCAAATAACGCTCCTATCGCGTTTTTCGGAATTACAAATATGACAGGGCGAACTATCGGTTAAGTTCTGGCAAATCTCACAGAATTTTATTGACTTTTTTGCGTCTGAGATTATGTCTGACATCTTTTTTGCGTCCTCATCACTCATAGCATCAAGAACATAAAATGCCATACGCTCGGCGCTTTTTCTGCCCACGCCCGGGAACTGGGCAAACTGCTCAATCAAACTTTCAATCGTCGGTGAATACATAGCTTTTCCTCAATTAAAACAGCCCGGGAATATTTATATTCCCCGTTATAGCGCCCATTGCCTCTTCCATAAGCGCATCAGCCTTTTTAATAGCGTCATTTACGGCAACCGTTATCAAATCTTCCAATGTTTCCACATCTTCAGGGTCAACTGCCTCGGGCTTTATAGTAACAGCTTTGACCTCTTTTTTACCGTTCATTTTAACGGTAACAGCTCCTCCGCCTGCTGTTGCTTCTACCTCCTGCTTTTCAACCTCAGCCTGAACGGACTCCATTTTCTCCTGCATCATCTGCGCCTGTTTTACAACATTTGGCACCTTTTTATTCTGATTCATTCCGCTTCCGCCAAATCCCTTATACTTTCCCATTTCGCATTTCTCCTTTATTCTTCGCTTTCGCGTTCATTTTCTTCCAAAAATTCTTCTTCCTCTTCGCCGTCAATTTCAACCTGCTCAAAATCGTCCTTTTGAGGTTCATAGCTTATAAACTCAGAGCTGTCGATATCCTCAACAATTTCGGGAAAACGCTCGTCCAAATCCTTAAATGTGTTATTTTCTTTTTTTTCGCCTATTTTCCAGAAATCAATAATATTATCCTCTATGTCCTCTAAAAATGCCGTTTTTGCAATTATTCTGTTTCCTATTGCCTGCTCTATCAGCTCCTCTATCTCTTCTCTGTGAGCCTTAGCAAGCTCCTTTGACATTGTTTCATCTTTGTCAAAAATAAGTATTATACCCTCTCCGTCTATCGTAACCCGTCTTCCAAGCACCGTACTTGCGATAAAGGGGTACTTTTTTGAAATCTGCCTTGAAATCTTGTCCCACGCTCTAGCCGCTGCAACGCAAGGAGTATCCTGAGTCAGGCTGTTTACATCGACAGGCACAAAAAGTCTTGCTGACGGCTGTTTTGGCTTATTTTCAGGCTTTTTCTCGGGTGTAGGTTCCGCTTTTTGCACCTCCACCTTTATCCCTTTTTCAACCTTTTCTTCTAAGGCTTTTATTCTGTCTAAAAGCGCATCATAAGACGTGCTAAGCTCAGGTCTTGTGAGTTTTATCAGTGCAAGCTCATAAATCACCCTCGGTTCTTTCGCCCATTTTGCCTCATTTCGGGCATTAGAAAGCGCCGAAACCGCACCTGAGAGTTTTTCAAATGATGTCCGCTCCGCCTGAGCCTTGAGCTTTACAATCTCTTCTGCATCGCGGTCAATCAGCTTTTCGGTTTTGTCGGTAACCTTGCAAATTAAAAGATTTCTGTAATGCCCGATAAGATTTCCAATAAAATTGTTTAAGTCCCTGCCGTCGCTCATAAGCTTTTCGATTATCTCAAAAATTTCCGCGCCATTCCCCGAATTTACAGCATCAGCCATAGCAAAAAGCGGTGCATTTCCAGATATTCCAAGTGCCTTTGAAACAGAGTCATATGTGATAGTTCCGCCCGTCTCCGACACACATCTTTCTAAAATTGTCAGCCCGTCACGCATAGAGCCGTCGGCAAGCTGAGCTAAAAGGCTGTATGCATCATCAGTTACCGAAAGTCCCTCGCCCATAGCAATTTCGCGCATACGCCTTATAATATCGCCCGTTGTTATACGCTTAAAATCAAACCGCTGACACCTTGATAAAATTGTCTGTGGCACTTTATGTGCCTCGGTTGTCGCCAATATGAAAACGGTATGCTCGGGAGGTTCTTCAAGAGTTTTCAAAAGCGCGTTAAACGCACCCTGCGACAGCATATGCACTTCGTCTATGATATAGACTCTGTACTTTGCCTCACTTGCTACATATTTTGCGTCCTCTATTATTTCTCTTATATTGTCAACGCCGTTATTTGATGCGGCGTCTATTTCAAAAACGTCTAAAATTGAGCCGTCGGATATTCCGCGGCATACAGCACACTCATTACAGGGAGAGCCATTATGCGGGTTCTGGCAGTTTATTGCCCTTGCAAGTATCTTTGCAACCGTAGTTTTTCCCGTTCCCCGCGTACCGCAAAAAAGATATGCGTGCGAAATTTTGCCTGATAAAATCTGGTTTTGGAGTGTTTTCGTTATATGCCCTTGACCTACTACATCTTCAAACACAGCAGGGCGCCATTTTCGGTAAATTGCCTGATACGCCATTTTTCATCTCCCTTTCTAACATAAAATAAGGCTCAAACCGAGTTTTTCTGTATCGCACAAAGACCTCTGCTTATTGCTGCTTGGTTCCCCATCTGACAAGGTTCACAGCGCTTTGTCGTACAGGACTCGGTTATCATCGCCCTACAACTTGTAATTATACTATACTATGTCTGAAACTTCAAGTATTTTTTTCCAAAATCATATTTTTTCGAGCTTGGCAAATGCCGCCATAAGACGCTTTACTTCTCCGCTGTCAAATTTTACCTCTAAAAGCGCGTCCTTTTCAAACCTTTGCACAGCAGTTACCGTGCCTTCTCCGAATAATTTGTGACGGACTCTGTCCCCTGCCGAAAAATCAATTTTTGGCGCCGAAAACGAGCTTGCAGAGGAAATTTTTCCAAGCATTTCTGCTTTGGCACGTTTTACCGACTGCGGAATTTGAATACTGTCCCCCAGTCTGTCAATAGGAGCTGCCCCGTCTTCTATCAGGTATTCGTCCGGGATTTCTTTTAAAAACCTTGAATTTACCTGATGTGTTGTCTGACCGTAAACAGTACGGCTTTTTGCCGCCGTTACATAAAGCTGACGCTTTGCTCTTGTTATTGCCACATAGCAAAGACGGCGTTCCTCTTCTAAATCCTCACTGCTGTCTAAAGACCTTACCGACGGGAATAAACCCTCCTCCATACCGCTTAAAAATACATTTTGAAACTCAAGTCCCTTTGCGGAATGTATTGTCATAAGCACACAGGTATCATCATTTTCATCATATGCATCAATATCCGAAACAAGCGAAACGCTTTCCAAAAAACCCGCAAGCGAGGGTGTTTCTTCCGTTTTTTCATACTCCGAAACTGCGGATAAAAATTCGCCGAGATTGTCTATTCTCGTTTTTGCCTCCACCGAGTTTTCTATCATCAAAGCAGGCATATACCCCGTATCATTTAATACTTTTTCGGCAAATTCGGTAAGACGCATTGTCCTTTCTGCCTTTTTAAGCGAAAGTATCATAGCGCAAAACTCGATAAGCCCTGCTGCCTGACGGGACAGCTCAGAATATGAATTCGCATTTTTTGCTATTTCAAATGAACTTACATCGGAAGCGGAAGCCATTTGAGAAACCTTATCAACAGTTGTTTTCCCTATACCGCGCTTAGGCTCATTTACTATACGTTCAAAGCTTAAACTGTCATTCACATTATGTATAAGCCGCAAGTATGCGATAATGTCCTTTATTTCCTTTCGGTCATAGAACCTTAGTCCGCCAAGCACCTTGTACGGAATACCGCTCCGCATAAGCAGCTCCTCTATTATACGCGACTGTGCATTTGTTCGGTACAAAACCGCAAAATCGGCATATTTTTCGCCGTTTTTGTGTGCTT
>JAFZNF010000036.1 GCA_017553025.1 Clostridia bacterium
AAGTTGTGTTTACGAATATATGCGATAATATACCGTCAGCATATCACCTTATTGCACATTTTTACATTTTTTCTAATTTCCTGAACGCAATAACTGCATCACTATCTGTTATTTCTTCACAAATTATAGGGATATCAAGGTTATATTCCTTCATTTTCTCAAAAATGAGTTTATAGTTAAGCAAGCCCTCTGACGGCTTAACTGTTTTGAAAACGCCGTCATCAACAACGAAATCCTTTGCGTGAATGACGCAGATTTTGCCTCCAAGCAGGTCAAAAGTATCATTTATTATCTCATCCTGCTTCTGATAATTATGAATATTCAGATAATTTACCGGGTCAAATATTACCTTCACATTATCAGAATTTAAGTCATCTACAAGGCGTTTCATTTTTTGCGGAGTATTTATCACAAAGCAGTGTACGCCCTCAACAGCAACAGCTACTCCGTACTTTTCAGCCTCTTTTGTAAGCTCTTTTAATGTTTCCAAAACGCGCTGATACGCTTCCTCCGTATCTGTAAGTCCAGCTTTGTATTTCCCCGTTTCCGTACCAACGGCGATTGGCTTTAAAATACTTGCATACCTGATTTTTTCCTTGAATTTATCAATATCGACCTTTAATTCATCGTCGTTCGGATTTGACGGATTTATATAGCTTCCCAAAATCGCAATTTTAACAGCTCCAAGCTGCTTTTTTATTGAGTTTGCATATTCTTCGGTAAACTTTCCGAATCCAAAACCCTCAATACTTCTCTCCAAAACAAGTTGAAGATACGAAATCCCTTGTTTTTCGCACCTTTTACATATATTTTCAAGACCGGATTCTGCTACATCGTGACCGCGTATTCCTTTTTTCATACCTTTTTTACTCCATTTCCTTACCGGAATCCACAAACGGAATTTCCGTCATTCGCAAATTTGTACAACCGTATGGGATCAAGGCTATTTTTTGCGGCTTTCCGTTCAAATTTCTTGATTTTGGCAATCTGTCGCAATGTCCGTCCGTAAAACCCCACTCGATTTCCGCCGCACCGGCAGTTATTGATATCGGCGGATTTTCGGGCGAGAAGGGAGTTTCAAAGCTGTTTTCGTAAATCTCAAATTTGTCGCTTATTAAGGCGTAATTCCATTTTGACTCAGGATAAATATAGTAGTCGCAATAAGGATATTTTCGTTCAACGCCGTTTTTTACATACTCTACCTTTTCCCAGCGCTCCTTAACAGGTATCGAATAAAAGAGCGGTCCGCGCCTAACGGCTATCATATCATCGGGACGCTTCACAATTTCCGTTTTCATTTCAAATTCCACTTCAAATTCCCGCGTTCCTTCCCATTTTTGCGTAATTTCCATAAATCCGCCGCCCGACTTATGCGGCAAATCAGTATTAAATCCTACTACAAAGGACGGAATACGGACGGAAAAAGTGAAATCGACGGGCTTTTCGGCAGAGATTCTGTATACGAGTCTATTTTTGAAGGGGTATTCGGTAATCAATTCACATTCGACCTTTGTAGCGTCTATAGCTGTGCTGACTTTTGACGGACATAGCGCGCAAGATGCGATCCCGTTTTCCGTTTTCATAAAGCCTGAGAGCACAAATTTAGGAAATCCCTGTCCGTGATTTGCCGTACAGCACCCGAAATGCGGCTCAAGTCCGAAGGTATGAGCGACATTATTGTTCGTTCTGAATGGCTGATTTTCCATAGGAAAGCACGCTACCTGATTTATCATTTGCAAATACTGATGCGACCACATATCCGGGCTTACGGACGCCGGCAAGGAGTTATAAGCCAAAAGCTCAAGCCTGTCAAGCCAAATCGGCTTACCCGTTACCGCAAACAGCCACTCATAAGAAAACATCAATACCACAACAGAGCATAGCTCCGCGCCTTGTATCGGCGAGCCTTTCGACAAGCACTCATCGCCCGTAAAATGTCCAACTGCCGTACCGAAATTCTGTTCAAAATATGCGTACGCATTTTCCGCAAAATCCCCCTCAGCTTCTTCCGCAAAAAGCGACCACAAAGCCTGCGACTTGAACATCATCGCAATATTAACGATATGGGAATAAAAATCCCAACCCTTATCACACGACTTGAAAAGGTCGTTTTCAAGCATAGCTTTCCAGTCAAAGCCCTGTATATTCAGCTTTACGGCAAGAGCCAAAAGCCAATCCTCTTTTGTTTTTTCATAAAGCCAGCCAATCGCAATCAAGCCCTCATACCAACGGGCAGCGCCCCAATCCCTCAGGGTGTGCTTATTTATGTGTTCATCAAAATTTTTAAGACATTTTCCCACAACCTCGATAATTCTTTCATCACCCGAGCAGTCGGCATAAAGGCACAAAACCTTTGTTATCAAAATAACTGCCCATGTGTCGTAATTTGCCCTTGCTTCCTCTTTACACGGGCAAATCCAGCCATCTTCTCCCTGACTGTTTATTATCGCGTCGATATACCTTTTCGCGCGCGAAATCATATCTTCATCTTCCAAAAGATATGCAAGCGGAATAAACCCGTCGAG
>JAFZNF010000037.1 GCA_017553025.1 Clostridia bacterium
AAGCTCTTTTGAAACTTTTTTTAATGCCTCTTTTTGATTTAGTCCCTCATTTATATACTTTTCTATATGCTCGCAAATCGTCATATTATCCCAAAAATTCTCGGTTTTAAGTTCTTTTGCTCCTTCTATTACTATTACAAATTCGCCTTTTGGTGAGCTTTCGGCATAAAGTGTCTGCGCCTTTTCAAGGTCGGTGTGTATAACCTCCTCGTGAATTTTTGTAAGCTCGCGCACCAAAGCAATACGTCGGTTTCCTAAAATTTCAAGCATATCGGCAAGCGTGCGTGTGAGCTTGTGCGGAGCCTCATAAAAAATCAGTGTGTGTGTATCATTTTTTACACTTTCCAAATGCTCATACCTGTGACGTTTATTTACCGACAAAAATCCCTCAAAGGAAAATCGGCGTGTGGGAAGTCCTGATAATATGAGTGCATTTACCGCAGCAACACAGCCCGGAACAGAGGTTGCTGTAATGTCATTTTCAATGCATAGCCGTACCAAATCCTCACCGGGGTCTGAAATGGCAGGTGTTCCTGCATCGGAAACAAGAGCGACATTTTTACCGTCCTTTAACATATTTACGATTATTTCGCCCTTTTCTGCCTTGTTATGCTCGTGATAGCTGGTAAGCTGTTTTTTTATTCCGAAATGATTTAAAAGCTGAAGTGTGCGCCTGGTATCCTCGCAGGCGATAATATCAACGCTGTTCAATATGTCAAGGCATCTTGGGGAAATGTCGCCGAGATTGCCTATCGGCGTTGCACAAAGATATAAAGTACCGCTCATCTTCCGTATACCTCCCCAAGTTCTGCTGTTTCGGAGCCGTCATCATTATAAAGATATAAAGGCGGCATAATTCTAAGCTCGGTTCCGCCTTTAAAGACAGCGTCTATAAGAACAAGAGACGGCTCGCTTTTTAAAGATTTATGAATAAATCTTATGCGCTTAGGCTCCAAATCATTTGTCCTCATATCATAAATAATATCTGCAAGCCGTGTGGGCTTATGGACAATTACTAACTGCCCCTTGTGTTTTAAAAGGCGGCGGGATACACGTAGTACGTCCTCTAAAGTACATAAAATCTCGTGTCGGGCAATAACTTTTTCGTTTTCGGGATTTTGTATGCCGCGGCCTACCTCAATATATGGAGGATTGCAGGTTATTAAATCAAACTTGCGTTTTCCGTAAATTTCGGCAGCATTTTTAAGGTCGCCCAATGTTAAAAAAATCCTGTTTTCGAGGTTATTAAGCAAAACAGAGCGGACAGCTGTGTCAAAAACACTTTTCTGAATTTCAAGTCCGAAAATCTCCTTTGCCTTTGATTTTGCCGAAAGCAAAATAGGTATAACTGCGCTTCCCGTACATAAGTCAAGCGTTTTTTTCGATGCAATATCCTTTGCAAAGTCCGCCAAAAGAACAGCGTCTATCCCAAATCTGAACCCTGATTTTTTTTGGATAAGACTAAGTCCCGAAATCTGTAAATCTTCAAGAGTTTCATCATCAAAAATTTCCATAATTACGCCTTTGTAAAAATATATGTATTATCTGAGAGCTTGTCCATATTTTCCGCAACATATGAGGCTCCCTTTATAACGCACATTTCCGCGTCCTCCGCTAAAAACACCTTAATGCCGAGTTCTTGCCGCAGGCGTTTTGCCATTCCGTAGAGCTGCGCACCCCCGCCTGTCAGCAGGATACCGTCATCTATAATATCGCCCAAAAGCTCGGTTGGGATTTCGTCTAATGTAGCCTTTATTTCAGCAGCAATTTTTGAAATAAGCGGCGAAAAAGCCTCGCGTGTTTCCTCGGAGCGCAGTGCGATTTTTTCGGGTTTTTTAAGGTGTGTGTTAAATCCGCTGATTTCATCAATATCGTTATGCTCGCGCATAAAGGCACAGCCGATTGATTTTTTTAGTTTTTCGCAAGATGCAGTACCTACAGAGAGATTGTGTTTTGATAAAATATAGTCTGACAAAGCGTCGGTAAAATCATTTCCTGCAACCTTTACCGAACGTCCTATTACTGCCTGACCTAATGAAATTGCGGCAATATCGCATTTTCCTCCGCCCAAATCCACCAAAAGCATACCGCGTGCAAGATTTACATCACAGCCTGCACCTATTGCCGCCGCAATCGGGGATTCGATAATATATATATCAGTGATTTCCGATTCGTGCAAAATATCGCATATAGCACGGCGTTCCACATCGGTTATGCCGCAGGGGACAGTTATGAAAACTTTCGGTTTTACAACATTCCCCACGATATCTGCTAAAAATCCCTGGAGCATTTGCAAGGCAAGGTCAAAATCAATTATAACGCCGTTTGCAAGAGGACGAAAAACGGTAATTAAGGGGGGATTTTTGCCCTCCATATCGGCTGCCTCTTTTCCTATTGCAACAATTTCTCCGCTTTGGGAGTCATATGCAATAACAGACGGCTCAATGGTTACCTCGCCCTTATAGTAAATTCGGGTATAATCTGTGCCTAAATCAATGGCTAACGCATTTTTCAGCGGTGAAAGTTTCATTTAGAAAGCCTCCCCAATATATTCTATCTACTATTCTACATCATTTCAAAAGAAAAAGCAATAAAAACTATTGAAATAAATATTTTGTAGTGCTATAATAATAAGATACCAAAAAGGCGGAAAGGAGGAAATTATGAAAATCTCTGAAAATGATATAAAAGGCATATGTTCAGAAGGTATATATAAGGCAGGCTGTAATTACTTTAAAGAGGGCAGAGTTCATATAAGGGTAAGAGGCGAAGAAAGCATTGTTGCGTCGGTTGACAGCGATAAGCTGTATAATGTGCATATAGGTTTTGATGAAAACGGAAAGATATCCGAAACTTTTTGTACCTGTCCTTATTTTCAGACTATGTCGGCAAGCTGTAAGCATATAGTGGCTACACTTAAAACAAGACAGGCGGAGCTTTCGGAAAGTGATAACACTTATGACAGTAATGACAGGCTTGCAGGTGCGCTGTGCCGTGAGTTCGAGGAAAGCTATGCCGATAAGGAAAGGCTTAGTATAAGTTTTATATATAGTATAAACACAAATCAGAAAAGAGAATGCAGACATTCTGTTTCTATAAGGCTTGCAGATGCGAAAGATTGCACCAAAAGTGCAGAAGGTTTTTTAAAAGCGTATATAATGGGCGGAGAATACAAGATTTCCAAACACAGGACTTATGACAGAAATAGGTTCCGATTTGATGCTGTGTCCGAACAGATACTTGATATTCTTGCTGAAACGCTGGAAAATAAATTTGCAGCATCTTCATATTATACGCCAAAAATTTCCTCCTGCGATTTTGGGGATTTTACCGCAAAACGGCTTTTGCCGATGATGGAAAAGGCTGACTGTAGCTTTGTTTTAAACGGTATGCATCAAGCCAATCTTGCGGTAAAACACGAAGATCCCGATATAATGGTGGATATAACGGCAACAGACGAAAATATAAATATTTCGGTTATACAGAGCGGAATATCTTTAGTTTCGGACGGGAGCTGGTTTTTGTACGACGGAGATTTATACGAAACCACAAAAGAGTGGCAAAGCTGGTATATGCCGATTTACAGGGCGCTTTCTGCCGAAAGCCGTACACAAATCGATTTTAGGGGAGATAATTCAATCTCCTTTGCCGCAAAGGTTCTGCCGAAACTAAAAGACAGGCGGGGAGTCGTCGCGCAGGGCATTGAAAATGTTATAGTCAGCGATAAACCGCAGTTCGATATATATCTTGACGAGTCGGAGGGAGGAATACTCGCTGCAGTCACAGTAAGTTACGGAAATATTACTTTAAGACTTCCTGAAAAAGCCGCAAAGCAGGAGAAAATAGTAGTAAGGGATTATATAAGCGAAAGCTATGTTCTATCCTTTTTTTCAAATTTCAATGCAGAAGGGCAGAATATGTACCTTTCGGACAGCAGGCAAATGTATGATTTTATGACGGCAACGGTAAGAAAATTAAAAGAAACGGCAAAAGTGCATACATCAGAGCGGTTTGACGGGTTGCTTATAAATAAAGCGCCGAGGCTTAAAAACAAAATCTATTACAATAAAAAAATTGACCTTTTGGAAGTGGGATTTGAAAGTAATTTGACCCCGTCGGAAATTGCAGGAATACTTGGCGCAATAAGAAACAGAAAAGAATATTACAGAATGTCGGGCGGTGCTTTTTTAGAGATAAATGAAAGTCTTTCAGATTTTGAAATGCTTGAAAATCTTGATTTTTCCTTTGCCGATTTAAAGGAACGCAGAAAGAAACTGTCAAAGTATTATGCGCTCTACCTTGCAGGCGCAAGAGGAAATACAGAGGCAAATGCAGAATTTGACGAGTTTTTAGAGGAAATAAAAAATATCAAGGCAGATATTCCCGATTACCTTAAAAATGTTTTAAGAGATTACCAAACCGAGTGCGTGCATTGGCTAAAACAGCTTGCATCTCTTGGACTCGGGGGGATTTTGGCAGACGATATGGGACTTGGGAAAACCCTTGAGATAATAGCCTTTGTTATGAGCGAAAAAAGGGAAAGTCCCGCACTTGTCGTAGCTCCCAGCTCACTGCTATATAACTGGCTTTCCGAAATACACAAGTTTGCGCCCGAAGCCCGTGCAAAGGTAATTGACGGAACAAAGGAAGAGCGCACAAAGGCGCTTTTCGATACCTGCGGATACGATTTTTTGATAACATCATATCCGCTTTTGCGACGTGATATAGCAGAGTATATTGATAAGGAATTTTTCTGCTTTGTAATTGACGAGGCACAGCATATTAAAAATCCTAAAACTCTAAGCGCAAAGGCGGTTAAAAAAATAACTGCAAAAAGCTGTTTTGCACTTTCCGGAACGCCGATAGAAAACTCACTTTCGGAGCTTTGGTCTATTTTCGATTTTATAATGCCTAAATATCTGGGACAGCACGCGCAGTTTTCCGAGAACTTTGAAAAGCCCATAACTCAAGGCGGAGATGATGATACGGCAGAGCGGCTGAGGGGTAAAATCAAACCGTTTGTTATGCGCAGAATGAAGTATGAGGTTCTGTCAGAACTTCCCGAAAGAATAGAAAGTACCGTTTTTGCAGAGCCTGCGCCGGCGCAGAAAAAAATGTATTCAGCATTCCTTGCATCAGCAAAAAAAGAGGCGCGTGAAATTGAAAAATACGGCGGCGACAATATGCGCATTTTATCTCTGTTAATGCGTCTTAGACAGATTTGCTGCCACCCTGCGCTTTTGGACGGTGACGAGGGAAAGGAAAGCGGAAAACTTGCACTTTTTGAAGACATTTTGACTTCGGGAATTTCGTCAGCACATAAAATATTGGTTTTTTCACAGTTTACATCTATGCTTTCGATAATCCGAAAAAGGCTTGACGATATGGGAATATCGTATTTTTACCTTGACGGCTCGACTGCAGCTGTTTCGCGACAGGATATGGCGGACAGGTTTAATATGGGTGAAAAAAGCGTGTTTTTAATATCCTTAAAGGCGGGCGGTACGGGACTTAATCTGATTGGTGCGGATATGGTTATACATTATGACCCGTGGTGGAATCCTGCAGCTGTTGATCAGGCGTCTGACCGCGCGTATAGAATTGGGCAGACACGGGCTGTGCATATTATAAAGCTTGCAACAAGGGGTACAATTGAGGAACAGATTTTAAAACTTCAGGACAAAAAACGCGGACTTGCCGAGGATATGATACGCACAAACTCTGCAACACTTTCAAATCTCACGCGCGATGAGCTTTTGGAATTTTTCAAGTAAAAAAGGAGCTTTTTAGCTCCTTTTTGTGTACTACAGAATATTTACACCGTGTTTTTCACACTCCTCCAAAACCTCTTCAGGCCAGACAGATGCCTGAACTTCGCCTACGTGTGCTTTTCGCAGGAAGTACATACAAATCCGTGACTGACCTATGCCGCCGCCGATTGTATAAGGAAGTTTTCCGTCCAAAAGCGCTTTCTGGAACGGAAGATTTGCATTTTCTTCTTTGCCCCTGATTTTGAGCTGGCGCATAAGCGCGTCTTCATCAACTCTTATGCCCATAGAGGAAAGCTCTAAGGCTATATCCAAAACGGGATAATATACTATAATATCACCGTTTAACGACCAGTCATCGTAATCTGGCGCGCGTCCGTCGTGGATAATTCCCGACTTTAACTCGCCTCCGATTTGCATTAAAAATACCGCGCCCTTATCCTTTGCAATTTCATATTCACGCTCTTTTGGAGTTTTGTCAGGATATAAATCTTCAAGTTCCTGTGTTGTGATAAAATAAATATCGTCGGGAAGATGCATATCCACAAAACCGCATTCTTCTGATATGTACTTTTCGGTATCCTTTAATGCCTCATAAATCCTTTTAACGGTGCTTTTTAAAGTGTCAAAATTACGCTCGGATTTATCTATAACCTTTTCCCAATCCCATTGGTCAACGTAAACGGAATGAAGATTATCGGTAACTTCGTCCCGACGGATTGCGTTCATATCGGTATATAGTCCCTCGCCGCAGCCAAAACCGTAATGCAAAAGGGCAAATCTTTTCCATTTTGCAAGGGACTGAACAATTTCATAATCTCCGCTAAAGCCTGCTATATCAAAGGAAACGGGACGCTCAACACCGTTTAATGTGTCGTTAAGACCGCTGTCGCGGCGGACAAACAAAGGCGCGGAAACACGCGTCAAGTTCAGTTTTTCCGCCAAATCCCGCTCAAAAAAGTCTTTTACCTTTTTAATGGCAATTTCTGTTTCTCTGAGTGATAAAACTGATTTATAGCCGTCAGGCAGTTTAAGGTTTTCCATACTAAACAACTCTTTTCAATAAAAACTCCTCGTATTATACACCGAAAAAACGGTATATGTCAATAGAAATTATGATTTTACTCAGCTTTCGGGTTGCGGCTCATAAGCTCGCACACCGCATCTTTTGCATTTTTATTTTCAAACAGAATTTTATATGCCTGCTCGACAATAGGCATAGAAACGTTATACTTTTTGGAAAGTTCATAAGCCGCTCTTGCAGTGTTTACGCCCTCGACTACCATTTGCACCTCCGAGAGTGTTTCTGCAAGCGTATGACCTTTTCCCAAAAGTATGCCTGCCCGATGGTTTCGTGAGTGCATACTTGTGCAGGTTACGATAAGGTCGCCTATTCCCGAAAGTCCTGCAAAAGTTTCCGCCTTTGCGCCCATAGCCACGCCGAGCCTGCTTATTTCGGCAATTCCGCGCGTAATAAGAGCGGCACGCGTGTTATCGCCATAGCCTATGCCGTCTGAAATTCCCGAACAAAGTGCAATTACATTTTTAATTGCACCTCCGAGCTCAACGCCGAGGATATCGCTTGATGTGTAAACGCGGAAATTTTCCGATGTAAAAATTTTTTGTATATATCTTGCGGCTTCTCCGTCAGGCGACGCGGCAACATTAACTGTCGGAAGACCGATGCTTACCTCTTCTGCGTGCGATGGACCACTGACGACACACATCTGA
>JAFZNF010000038.1 GCA_017553025.1 Clostridia bacterium
CATTCCGTTTTCCTTCATTTCGGCAAGCTCTTCCTGCGTATAGCTGTCAGAAAGTGTAAAACCTGCGCTTTTTGTCCGTACAAGAGAATTCATATATGCTCCGCAGCCGAGTTTTTCCCCGATATCCTCACAGAGCGTGCGTATATATGTGCCTTTTGAACAGCTTATATCAAGCGTAACCGTTTTATTATCAAGGTTTATTTCCTCTATCACTATATCGTATATAGTAACCTTTCTCGGCTCTCTTTCAACGCTTATTCCCTGTCTTGCAAGCTCGTAAAGTTTTTTCCCGCCCTTTTTTATGGCAGAAAACATAGGCGGAATTTGTGAAATTTCGCCTATGAATTGTGATACTGTCTCTTCTATATCTGCTTGAGTAACCATCACCTGACGCTCTTTTAACACTTTTCCGGACGCGTCCTGCGTATCGGTTGTTTTACCCAAAACAAGCTGTGTTCTGTATGCCTTATCCGATACAGTAAGCATATCAGCAGCCTTTGTCGCTCTGCCGATACATATAGGCAGCACGCCTGTTGCATCAGGGTCAAGCGTTCCCGTATGACCGACCTTTTTTATGCCCGTCAGCCTCCTTACAAAGCTAACCATATCGTGTGAAGTTTTGCCAATCGGCTTATCTATTACTATTATGCCGTTCATATTATCCCAGCTGCTTTTCTATAATCCCGCGCGCAAGCGCTACTGCATCATCAATTTTTGATGCGTCCTTTCCGCCGCCCTGCGCCATATCAGGTTTTCCGCCGCCGCTGCCGTTTGCCAGTGCTGTAATTTCCTTTATAATCATTCCTGCGTGAACACCCTCGCAGACTGCACTCTTGCTTGCCGATGCAAGAAATGTTATTCTTCCGTCGGTATTTGCTGCAAGTACAATTGCGACCTTTTCGGTTTTTGCCTTTATATCGTCTGCAAGGGTTCTCAAATCACCTGCGGAAAGTCCGTCAACTCTTGCACAGACTATTGTTATTCCCTTTGTTTCCGAACTGTTCTTCAAGACTTCGTCAAGTTTTCCTGACGCCATCTTTGCATTCATTGTGTCTATCTGTTTTTTTAGTTCCTTTGCCTCGCTTGCCAGCTGTTCTGCCTTTTTGTCAATTTCCAAAGGATTATTCGCCTTAAGAGCGAGAGCTGTTTTTTCAATAAGCGCGTCCTTATTTTTTATATACTCCATAACCCCTTCGCCCGTTACAGCCTCAATTCTTCTTGTGCCTGCCGCAACGCCGCTCTCGGAAATGAGCTTAAAAAGTCCCACGTTTGCGGTATTTTTAAGATGTGTGCCGCCGCAGAATTCAACCGAGTAGTCACCCATAGAAACAACACGCACCACGGCTCCGTATTTTTCGCCGAACTGCGCCTCTGCACCCAGCTTTTTCGCCTCATCTATAGGAAGCTCCGCTACCGTTATCGGCATTGCGCTAAGCACCGCCCTGTTTACTTTTTCCTCTGTTAATTCAAGTTCTTCGCGCGTCATAGCCTCAAAATGCGAAAAGTCAAATCTTAAGTGCTTTTCGTTTACCTCTGAGCCTGCCTGTGCGACGTGACCGCCCAAAACCTCTTTTAAAGCCTTATGCAAAAGATGTGTTGCGCTGTGGTTTCGGCAGACTGCCATTCTGTTCTTTTCGCACACGCAAAGAGTTACGGTATCTCCGCTTGAAAAACTGCCTTTTTCCACCGTTACCATATGCATATATATACCGTTTCCGTTCTTTTTGGTATCGGTCACGCGAGCCTTGGCACCATCTTTCAAAATTGTGCCTATATCTCCTGCCTGTCCGCCCATTTCCGCATAAAATGGAGTTTTATCTGTCACAATAATTCCGCTTTCGCCCTCGGAAATCGCAGCACATACCTCGCCCTCTGCGGCTATGCCGATAATTTTTGCATCGCTTGTCAGCATATCGTAACCCACAAATTCGGTAGCTGCTGCATTTTCAAAGTTGAAGCTCTCATTATCCTCCCAGCTTGAGCCGTCTTTTCGTGCGTTTCTTGCCGTTTCCTTTTGTACGGAAAGCTCCTTTTGATAGCCTTCCAAATCAACGCTGACGCCTGCCTCGGCGCAGATTTCCACCGTCAAATCTATCGGAAAACCATAGGTGTCATTAAGTTTGAATGCCTTATCTCCCGAAAGGACAGCTTCTCCGCCTGCTTTGATTTCTCCGATATAATCGCTTAGAATTGCAATTCCGTTATCTATCGTCTTTGCAAATCTTTCTTCTTCTATTCTTATTATCTTTTTGATATACTCCCGCTTTTCTGCAAGCTCAGGATACCCCTCCTCCGATTCATTTATTACGGTATCCGCTACCTGATATAAAAATTCGTCTTTTATGCCCAAAAGTTTTCCGTGGCGCGCGGCACGCCTCAGAAGTCTTCTTAAAACATAGCCCCTTACCTCATTTGACGGTATAACACCGTCCGAAACCATCATAACAGTGCTTCGGATATGGTCGGTTATTACCCTTAGCGAAATATCTGTTTTGGCATCTTTTTTATAGGTAACGCCTGCGATTTTTGAAATATGGTTCATAATATTGCGTACGGTATCGACTTCAAAAAGATTGTCAACGCCCTGCATAATTGCTGCCAAACGCTCAAGTCCCATACCCGTATCTATGTTCGGGTGAGAAAGGCGGTTATAGTTTCCGTCCTCGTCCTTGTCAAACTGCGTGAACACCAAATTCCAGACTTCCATAAATCTGTCGCAGTCACAGCCCAGCTTGCAATCGGGACCGCAGCTGTACTCCTCGCCCCTGTCAACGTGGATTTCAGAACAAGGACCGCAGGGACCTGTCCCGTGTTCCCAGAAATTATCCTTTTTGCCCATTTTTACAACTCGCTCGGGAGAAACTCCGATTTCGTTTATCCATATATCCCTCGCCTCGTCGTCCTCTTCATAAACAGTAATCCAAAGCTTGTCCTTTGGTATTCCCATAACCTCAGTCAAAAATTCCCAGCCCCAGCTGATTGCCTCTTTCTTAAAATAGTCACCAAAGGAAAAATTGCCGAGCATCTCAAAAAAAGTGCCGTGGCGCGCAGTTTTTCCGACACATTCTATATCGGGTGTTCTTATACATTTCTGGCAGGTAGTTACACGCTTTTTAGGCGGGATTTCCGCTCCCGTAAACCACTTTTTCATCGGCGCCATACCTGAATTTATCAATAGCAGGCTCGCATCATTTTTCGGTACAAGCGAGAAGCTGTCCAGCCTCAAACAACCCTTGGACTCAAAAAAACTTAAAAATTTTTCTCTTATCTCGTTTACTCCGTAGTTTTGCATATATATTTCAACCTTCCTACATCCATTTTATCTTATTATTATATAAAAGTTTCCCCTGAATGTCAACATTTGGCTTGTAAAACTTTCCCCGTTATGGTAAAATAATTCTAAATTACGGGGGATTTTAATATGGCAGATTTTATTATAATTGCCGCTCTGGCAGTTTTATGCATAGTATCAATCATTTCAATTGCGCGGAAAAAGAACAATTGCCAATCGGGGTGCGGTAACTGCTCCTTATGCAAAAGAAAGGAACAGTAGCCTATGTTCTCAATTATTGCAATATGCTGCGCATCATATATTTTGGGTGTTGTGTCTGCACCGCTTATAAGTTTTCTGTATCTTGCGCTCTTTACCTTCTGCGTCATTTTAGCGGCAATTATATTAGGGACTCTTTTAAAATACAAGGTTTCGCTTGTCTTACTTGCGTCACTTATGTTTTTCGCAGGCAATGCAAGATACTTGTTTGCCTCCGAAAATACCGTCTATGACAAATTCCCCGAAAAATATGTGGAAATAAACGGCAGCATATCTTCTCTTCCGCAGATTTCACAGTCAAAACACAAATACCGTTATGAGATGGATACCGACTCCCTTACATATCTTGGAAAAACTTACGGCATTGACAAAAAAATACTTCTGAATTCTGCAGAGGAACTATCTTTGGGCGATACCGTTTCTGTCTGGGGATTTTTAACCGATTTTTCCGATGTTTCAAATGAATTCGGATTTAACTACAGTCTTTTTTATAAGAGCAGGGGAATATTTGCAAGGCTTACTGCTCTTGAGCTTATCAAGACGGGAGAAAAACACTCGCTTTCTCCGTCATTTTTAATGGAAAAGCTGAAATACCGAATTTACTGCAATATGCAAAAACTCTTAAATGACGAGGATTTTTCACTTAGCTGTGCCGTTTTATTCGGTGACAAGAGCCATTTTCCAAAAGAGTATCAGTCTATCCTTTTTAAAACAGGCGTCGGACGGATACTTTACTCGACCTTTACCCATATTTCTCTTATCTTGATTATTATTTCGCTTTTGACTTCTAAAAAGAAATACCGCAACATCTTCTTTATTATTGCAATAGCTTTCTATGTAATTTTTGTAAACAGCTCTTCTATTGCGTTAAAAACTTGTATTACGGCAGGGCTTGTTTTATCTGCAAAGTATCTTAATGGTTTTGCCGATAAATTCAGTATTCTTGCCTTTACGGTGTTTTTGCTGACCGTTTATAACCCCCTGCTTTGCTTTGACGGCGGATTTATGATGTCGGTAATTTCAACCGCTTTCATTCTTCTTTCATACAAGCCGATTTACCGACGCCTGTCAGGTATTAAAAAGATCAGGAAGCTGCACCTTGCCTCTGCCTTGTCTGTTTGGATTATTCTTTGTTTCGGTATACTGCCATTTTCAGCATACTACTTTAACGGCATTTCAATTTACTCTGTTTTTCTTGTTCCGTTTCTTTTGCCGTTTATCGCCTGTGTTATATTCACCGCGCCTTTTCTCTTTATACTCGG
>JAFZNF010000039.1 GCA_017553025.1 Clostridia bacterium
AGAAACAGAGGTAAAACTTGCAGAAGCCGCAGCGGGCTTTTTGGGTAAGCATATGGAAGGCTGAGAAAACCTTTCCTCGAAAGAGGAAAGGTTTTTAACGTATTTTACTGTTAAAGGCAACCGCTTTTCCTAAAACGCGTATATGCTCAAGCTGTTCGCCCTCATAAACCATAGGCTGATATTTTGGATTTTCAGCCTGGAGTATAACGCGCTGGCTTTCGGGGTAATAGTAAAACCTTTTTAGTGTTACTTCATCATCATTTACAATAACCACAGCAATTTCGCCGTTCTCTACAATTGATTGCTCACGGACGAATATAATATCTCCGTCCATAATGCGGGCGTTTATCATACTGTCACCCTCTGCGGTTACGCAGAAATCTGCATTTATATCCCCGCTTGCGTCTATGACAGTTTCATAATCCTGTTCACACATAACAGGCTTTCCGCAGGCAATTTTGCCGAGCATAGGGAGGCGCTTTATGACGACTTTTCTAAGCCCGAGCCTGTCAAAATCATAAGGAACACCGTCAGGTGCATACCCTTTTAAGTAGTCAATGGTAACGCCGAAATATCCTGCTATACGCATTAAAAGCTCATCGGAATGGGGACTTCTCTTGCTTTGCTCATACATTCCCACAGTACTTTTTGACACTCCTAAAATTTCCGCAAGCTCAGCCTGTGAAAGACCTTCTCTCTTTCGCAGTTCCTTTAAAACATCACCAAACATATTTTTACTCCTTTTTATTTTTTTCTACATTTTTCAACAATTATTTTATACACGAAACGTGGTTTTGTCAATACTTTTACGAAAATAATTAAAAAATTTTGTAAAAATACCACAAAACGTGAAAAATATACTTGACAAATCACACAAAATGTGTTTTAATGACATAACAAATCACGAAATGTGGACTTTTGTGCGGACGGAAAATCAACTAAAAAGGAGATGACAAAGATGAATGAATATGCTGAAATTATGCGTATGGAGCGATGCCGTACGATGAATTACGGCGCCGATTTCCCGGAGGAATCGGAAGCAAAATGTCCCGTATGCGGCGGTACAGACTGGGATTTTTTGTTAAAAGACTGTCACGGAGATATAATTGGCTGTGAAGACTGTGTAAGCAAAATCTATTATAATGAGCTTTTTTAAGTATTAGGAGTGAGTTTATGACAAGAAATGATTTGATGCAGGCGTACTACATAGGCAAAGAGATAGAGTCGTGGGCAAAGGAAGAAAAAGAGCTTAAAAACAGTGTTCAAAATCAGAAAATAAGCAAAATGCTTTCAGAGCTTGAGCGGAAAAAGGAGGAAATAATAGACTTCATAACATCTATTGAGGATCCGCAGATAAGACTTATAGTAAAGCTCAGGTGCTATGACCGTTTAAGCTGGAATGCCGTAGCAGACAGAGTAGGCGGTATGAATACGGAATATACCGTAAAAAAGAGATTTTACAGATTTTTAGAAAAAGAGGGAGCGTAAATTTGTACTATATGTCCCGATAAATTGTGGTAATATAGACTCAATTTGGAGGGAGAAAAATGGCAAAAACTGATTTTTGGCTTACTAAGGAGGGACTTTTGCTTATTGCTTCGTGGCGGCGGAGCGGCAGCAGCGTAAGCGAAATTGCGGAAAAAATCGGAATTTCCCAAAAGAAACTTGAGCGTCTTAAAAAAACTGAGAAGGCGCTCGCAAGGGCTTTAAAGTACGGAAGAGAGCAGACAGACGCTATGGTTGAGGAGGCACTTTTAAAAAAAGCCCTTGGCTTTTACGTATCGGAGGAAAAGCGTGTCGTAAAAGCAAACGGTCAGGAAGAAATTACAACGGTTTCAAAGGAGGTTCCGCCTGATGTTGCGGCAGCGTCAGCGTGGCTCAAAAACCGCTGTCCTGACAAATGGCGCGATAAGCCCCAGGATAACGATAACGAAGTTTTCAGGCGCCTTGACAGAATTATGGGAGAACTCAATGCTGAAGCTGACAGATAAGCAAAAGGAGTTCTGGAAAAATGCAAATCATAGGTGGAATATCAAGGAGGGGGCAACGAGGAGCGGAAAAACATACCTTGATTACTACCTTATACCAAGACGGATTTTAAGTTGCAGGGGCGAGGGGCTTATCGTACTTTTAGGCAATACAAAAGGAACGTTATCACGTAATATTTTAGAGCCTATGCAGGCGATTTGGGGGGATAGGCTGGTCGGAAATATCGGCAGCGACAATACGGTAATGCTTTTCGGCAGGAAGTGTCACGCACTGGGTGCAGATAAAGTCACACAGGTTTCAAAACTTCAGGGTGCGGGAATAGAATACTGTTACGGTGACGAAATTACAACCTGGAATGAAGAAGTTTTTTCAATGCTGAAATCCCGTCTTGATAAGCCTAATTCCGTTTTTGACGGTACCTGCAATCCCGACAGCCCAAATCACTGGTTTTTAAAATTCTTGGAAAGTGATGCGGATATTTTCAGGCAGCATTATACTATTTATGATAATCCGATGCTTTCGGAAAATTTTGTAAAAAACTTAGAGCGTGAATACCGCGGAACTGTGTATTTTGAGCGTTTTATATTGGGCAGATGGGCTTTAGCCGAGGGTCTTATATATCCGATGTTCTCGTCTGAGAGGCACATAACAAAGAGTATTCCTGATGCCGGCGAATACTATGTATCCATTGATTACGGCACGCTTAATCCCTGCAGTATGGGACTTTGGTGTATAAATGGCGGTACCGCCTACAGAATACGCGAATTTTATCACGACGGAAGAAAGAGCGGACGGCAGATGACCGATGAAGAATACTATACCGAGCTCGAGCGTTTAGCAGGCAATCTGCCTGTAAATTATATTGTCATCGACCCGTCTGCTGCAAGTTTTATTGAAACTATCCGCCGCCACGGATATTTTTCGGTAAAAAAGGCAAAAAATGACGTTATCGACGGAATAAGGTTTACGGCCGGGCTTTTATCTGACGAAAAAATCAAAATTCACTCAGGCTGCCGCGATTTTTTAGCAGAAATTACATCATATCGCTGGGACGAGCAGGCGGACAACGACCGACCTATCAAGCAAAATGACCACGCGATGGACGATCTGCGGTATTTTTGCTATACAATCCTGAAAAAGATTTGGTAAACAATATGATTAAGAAGGTGATAAGCATTATTAGCTTAAAAAACTATCTTGCCTCCTGCGGCGTTGCCAGCAATGATGCAATGAGCGCCGCAATAGAGCTATGGGACAGGCTGTATCATCAAAACAGCAAGCTTTCTCTTGCATCTTCGATTGCCTCCGAAACAGCGCGTCTTGCAACGCTTGAAATGAAATCGGAAATTTCAGGCTCCGACCGTGCTGATTTTTTAAACCGTTTCTACAAAGATGCACTAAAGAAAATGCGGACAGCAGTGGAAATAGCCTGTGCAAAGGGCGGAATTGTTTTAAAACCATATGTTTCGCAGGGGAAAATACTTGTGGGTATTATTGGCGCAGAAAACTTTGTCCCCATTGATTTTGACGAAACGGGCAGAATTACCGACGCAGTATTTTTAGACAGATATCAATCAGGCAAAAAGGTCTATACAAGGATTGAGCGCCATAGTTTTGAGGGAAAAAGCTACATAATACGGAACTATGCGTTTGTATCGGAGCAGGGCGGTGATTTAGGAAAAAGTATTTCTCTTTCCGATACGGAATTCTGGAAGGATATTGAGCCTTATGTCTGCTGTGAGGGCGTTGAAAATCCGCTTTTTGCGTACATAAAAATGCCGATGGCAAACAGTGTGGATATTCACTCGCCTTTGGGTGTTTCGGTATATGCGCGTGTTGTTCCGCTTATTGAAGATGCGGAAAAGCAGTATGAACGCCTTATCTGGGAATTTGAGAGCGGAGAAAGAGCGCTTTATATTGACGAAAGTGCTGTGCGCCGTGATAAGAACGGTGAAAAAAGTCTTCCTGATAAGCGTCTTTACAGAATGTTAAATTCGGGAGACGATACGCTTTTTAAGGACTGGACGCCCAATCTTCGCGCAAGCCAGATAAAGGAAGGGCTTAATGAAATTCTGCGCCGAATTGAATTCGGTACGGGACTTGCTTACGGCACTCTTTCCGATATTGAGAATATTGACAGGACGGCGGAGGAATTCCGCGCCTCAAAGCAACGCAGTTACACCCACATATGCGATATTCAGTCCGCCATAAGGAACGGACTTTCCGAGCTTGTATATGCTATGGATATACTTGCAGATTTATATGCACTTGCACCAAGCGGAGAATTCAGCGTTTCATTTGATTTCGACGACAGTATTATTGCCGACAGAAAGGTTGAATTTGAGGAAAAACTGCGTCTTTTGGAGAAAGGAATTATAAATCCGTGGGAAGTTCGGGCGTGGTATTTCGGAGAAGAGGAACAGACGGCAAGAAAAAGACTTAGCCAACTGAAAAGAAAGGAAGAGCAGAATGAAAAAGAAGGATATTGAAAAAATCTTTCCTAACATAACGGACGAACAATTTAAAGAGCTTGAGAAAATTGAGACTGAATCCTATGAAAAGGGGAAGAAAAGTGCAGAAGAGCTTCATAAAAAATCAGAATTTGAAAGACTTTTAAATGAGGAACTTGCACTTTGCGGCGCTAAGAACGAAAAGGCAGTAAAGGCGCTTTTGCAACTTGAAAAAATAGGTCTGAATGAGGGCAAGTTAAACGGTTTTACAGAGCAGATAGCTGAGCTTAAAAAGAGCTGTGCTTACCTTTTCAATTCTGATGATAAAAAGCCTCAGTTTACAGCCCAGAATAAGGGGACAAAAGAACTTACAAAAAAGGGCTTTGAAAATCTCGGATATAAGAAAAGATTAAAACTTTTTCTCGAAAATCCTGCACTTTATAAACAGCTTCAGGAAAGATAATTTATTAAACATTTTAGTCCGAAAAGGGACAGAAAGGCTATGGTATTATTATGGCATTAACAAAAATAAGCGATTTGGTAAATCCTAAGGTTATGGCGGATATGATTTCCGCAAAAATTGAAAAGAAAATCGTGGTTGCGCCTTTTGCAAAGGTTGACGATAGCTTGGCAGGCGTTGCGGGCGATACAATCGTTGTTCCGCAGTATTCGTACATTGGCGACGCGGCTGATGTTGCGGAGGGCGTGGCAGTCGGCACAACAAAGCTTGTTACGACAACCACCGAGGCGACGATCAAAAAGGCAATGAAGGCGGTTGAGCTTTCCGATGAGGCG
>JAFZNF010000040.1 GCA_017553025.1 Clostridia bacterium
AGATTTCATCTCTGTCCTTTCTCATTCCGACACGCAGTGAAAGCATAAGATTTTGATAATCCTCGGGGTCGCCCAGACCGTATATGCACGAAACACTTGATACAATTATTACATCGCGTCTTTCAAACAGAGCAAAGGTTGCGCTGTGCCTGAGCTCATCTATTTCCTCGTTCATTGATGAGTCTTTTTCAATATAGGTATCTGAGGAGGCAATATAGGCTTCTGGCTGATAATAGTCATAATATGAAACAAAAAATTCAACCGCATTATTTGGAAAAAAGTCCTTAAACTCGCTGTAAAGCTGTGCGGCAAGAGTCTTATTATGTGCCAAAACAAGGGTTGGTTTATTTACATCTGCAATAATATTTGCCATTGTAAAGGTTTTCCCAGACCCTGTAACGCCCATTAAAGTCTGAAACTTTTCGCCTTTTTTGATGCCGTCTGCAAGTTTCTTGACCGCCTGCGGTTGGTCGCCCGACATCTCGAATTCGGATACAAGCTGAAATTTATCCATTTTTTACCTCAAAATTTATTTATATCGCCTATCTCATACATAATCATTGAAAGTACCGCCTCGCCTGCGGTTTCTGTCCTCAGTATGCGTTTTCCTAAAGATATTACAGGTATTCCGCTGTTTTTCAGAAATTCAATCTCCGATACATCAAATCCACCCTCAGGTCCGATTAAAAAAGCAACTGTTTTTGGATTTTCTTTGGACAAAAGCACGTCTTTTAAGGTGTTCTTATCCTCACATTCATATGCGGCAAAGGCAATATCGGTTTTCTTGAGAATTTCTAAAGCCTCTTTTAAATTTACTGTATTATGGATTGCAGGTACAATTCCCCGTCCCGACTGCTGTGCCGCCTCTTTTGCAATTTTCTGCCATCTGTCTGTCTTTTTATCCTTTTCTGTCTTGGAAATACAACGGTTTAGACTACAGGGATATATTTCCGATATGCCAAGCTCGGTAGTCTTTTGTATAATGTAATCCATTTTACTGGCTTTCGGAACCCCCTGGATTAAGGTTATACTAACAGGGGGTTCTGTGTCGGATTTTTCCTTTTTTATGACATCGCATAATATTTCTGTTTTTGAAATATCGGCTATTTTTACATAATAATCAAAGCCCCTGCCGTCGCAGCAAGTAAAAAAATCGCCTTTTTTAAGGCGCAGGACTCTTGAAATATGTACTACATCTTCCCCTGTTACCGCTATTTTGTTTTCACAAACGTTTTCCTTTGGTATAAAAAATCTGGACATAAAAAATCTACAAACTGCACTTAAATTCCGCCCAGTCTGCGCTCCTTTTTTCTGAAATAATACTAAACCCTGCGGAAAGGATTTTATCCTTAACCTCAGTTATTCTGTCCTCAATTATTCCCGAGGCAATAAAAATCCCGTCCTTTTTAAGTACAGATTTATTAATAGGCAACAGAGCAATAACTACATCTGCAACTATATTTGCATAAACAACATCATAGCGCTTTTCCGCAATTTTTGCTCTCAAATGCTCATCTTCCAAAAGATTGCCGATATACACACTGCACCTATCGCCGTCTATGTTATTACGCTTAAGGTTTTCCGAAATTGTCTTTTTAGAGTTTTCATCGATATCGACCGCAACAGCGTTTTCCGCACCGAAAAGGAGCGAAACTATAGCCAAAATTCCGCTTCCCGAACCGAGGTCTAATACGCTTTCTCCGCCCTTGATAATATTTACAATATCTTCAAGGCACATTTTGGTTGTATGATGCGTACCCGTACCAAAGCTGAGCCCCGGGTTTATCTCGAAAACTTTTTTCCCGCAAGGCTCTGCCTCTTCCCAATAGGGTTTTATAATCAGCTTTTCGCCTATACTAAAGGTATGAAAGTGCTTTTTCCAGCTGTTTTCCCAATCCTCGCCCGAAAGTTTTTCACATTCTAAGGAAAGTTTCCCGAAATCGCCGTTTTTATCGCTTGATTTTAGTTTTTTAAGCTCTGCTTCAATATCTTGAACTATCTCCAATTCGCTTGATTTTATATAAAAATCAATATGCGTTTCCCCTTGCATACTTTTTTCAAGATTTTCGTCCACATAATCCCAAAAAGAGCGGTTTTCTTCCAAAAATGCGTTAAATTCGCTTTCATCAGTTACTTGTGCAGAGTCAATGCCAAAATTCAAAAGAATTCCCAAAACAGGCTCTATTCCATCTTTAGATGTGTATACCGTTACCTTTGTCCAATCCATTTTGTGCCTCTTAATCAAGATAATCCTTTAACTTCTTACTCCTTGACGGGTGGCGCAGTTTCCTTAACGCCTTTGCCTCAATCTGTCTTATACGCTCACGGGTTACGTCAAATTCTTTGCCAACCTCCTCTAAGGTACGCGGTCTTCCGTCTTCAAGTCCGAAACGCAGTCTTAAAACTTTAGCTTCCCTTGTTGTGAGTGTTTTTAATACGTCTTCAAGCTGTTCTTTTAACATAACAAAGCTTGCAACCTCTGAAGGGGCAGGTGCATCATCATCAGGAATAAAGTCGCCTAAGTGACTGTCCTCCTCTTCGCCTATCGGCGTTTCTAAAGACACAGGCTCCTGAGAAATCTTCGATATTTCACGCACCTTTTCAACTGATAAATTTAGCTCCTTTGCAAGTTCTTCGGTGGTTGGTTCTCTTCCGAGCTCCTGCACAAGCTGGCGTGAAATTCTCACCAGCTTATTTATTGTTTCCACCATATGCACAGGTATTCTTATAGTTCTTGCCTGGTCTGCTATCGCACGCGTTATAGCTTGTCTTATCCACCAGGTTGCATATGTGCTGAACTTATATCCCTTTGAATAGTCAAACTTGTCCACAGCCTTTATTAAACCCAAATTGCCCTCCTGAATAAGGTCTAAAAACAGCATACCGCGTCCGACATATCTTTTAGCAATACTTACAACAAGTCTTAAATTTGCCTCGGCAAGTTTCTTTTTTGCCTCTTCGTCGCCCTCGGACATTCTCTTTGCAAGCTCCAGCTCCTCGTCGGCATCTAAAAGGTCAACTTTGCCTATTTCCTTCAAATACATTTTGACGTGATCATCGATATTGATACCGTCAGGAACCGATAAGTCCTCCAAATCTTCCTTGGATACCTCAATTTCCTCCAATTCCTTTTCTAAATCGTCCACAATTTCAACGCCCTCTTTTTCGAGAGCGTCATAGACTGTTTCGATTTCTTCGGGTGTTATTTCGGTATCAAAGAACGAATTGACAATATCGTTACTCGACAAAACTCCCTTTTTCTTGCCCTTTTCAATGAGGTCTTTTACCGTTTGTTTTTTTTGTTCCAAATCTGACATTTTTTTATTCCCTTCCAAGTCTTAGTCTTAAATCAAGAAGTTCCTTTAATTTTAAGACGTCGCCTTCTTTTTTTGCCTGCTCGATTTTTGTATCCAAATTATAAATTTTGATTTTATTAACAAGCTGGGCAATTGTATTTTTCTCATCTGTGTAGGTTTCCAAATTGCAGAAAATCCCCGATACATAGTCTGCCTCACCGCTATCAAATTTTGAAGTTATAACAGCTGAATCTATCGGCTCTCCTCTCTCGTAACAGCCATACACGATTTCTGCAAGTTTTCTTAGAATTTCATTTGAGTAATCAGACGGCAGAAAGTCATCTTTGACAGCAGTATAGGAGGCTTTGTTTTCTATTATTAAACTAAGCAGTTTTTTTTCAGCTTCTGCAATTATCCCGCTTTCCTGCTTTTGGGCGGTAAATTTTGTTTTTATTGTCCTTTTGGGACCTTCTGCGATTTTCCCTGACGATTTATGCCTTTTAATTTCCGCATATATTGCCTCTTTTGAAATCTCGGTTTCATCGGATATCTTCTTTATATAAGCATCAGTCTCAATCGCATTTTGAAGTTTTGAAAGGACATTTGACGCCTCTTCGACAAACAGGATTTTGCCCTCATCGGTATCGAGATTGTATTTTTTACGTATAAGATTTATAAGATATTCCGTTGACGGCAAGCAGTTTTTCATAATATCCGAAAACATTTGCGCGCTGTTTTTATTTATGTATTCATCAGGGTCTTTTGCGCCTTTTAACTGCATAACCCGACATTTTCCGCCTACAGACGTTATAACATCTATTGCACGTCTTGTTGCTGTCTGACCTGCCTCGTCACTGTCATAGCATAAGAGGATTTCGTCTGTGTATTTCATTAAAAGTTTTGCCTGGTCTTCTGTAAGAGCCGTTCCCAATGTGGCAGTAATATTTGCAATTCCCGCCTTATATATGGAAATCACGTCCATATACCCCTCGCAGAGAATACAGCTTTTCGCACAATCCTTTTTCGCAAGATTTAAGGAAAAAAGATTTTTGCCCTTATTGAAAACAGGGGTATCAGGCGAATTAAGATATTTGGGCGGTTTGTACCCGTCTTTTTGCGTATTTTCAACAATTCTTCCGCCAAACGCTATCACATTCCCCCTCAAATCAATAATGGGGAAAATTACCCGACCGCGGAATTTATCGATTGCCTTGCCGTTCCGCAAAATCAAAAGTCCTGCGTCCAAAAGCTCACTATCTGTAAATCCGAGCCTGTTCATATATTTCTTTAAAGCATTAAAAACATCAGGCGCATAACCAAGCCCGAATTTCGTTATTGTTTTTGCATCAATAGCGCGCTTTTTAAGATATTCAAGTCCTGCTTTTCCGAGATTATCCTTTGTAAGTATTTCATAATAAAACCTTGCTGCGGTTTTGTTTATTTCTAAAATGCGCTTTTTCCTGCTGTATAGCTTGTCGTCTATAGGTTCATCATTTTCAGGGAGAATTATTCCCGCCCTGTCTGCCATAAGTTTTAGTGCTTCTACAAAGTCCAAGCCCTCGCTGCGCATTACAAACTGCACAAGATTTCCGCCTGCACCGCAGCCGAAACAATGGAAAAGCTGTTTTTCCTGATTTACGTGGAAAGAGGGTGATTTCTCTTTATGGAACGGGCAAAGTCCCGTATAGTCCCTGCCGTTTTTTTTGAGCTTTACATACTGTGACACATAGTCGACGATATCGTTCTGCGAAAAAATCTTATTTATAAGCTCGTCCGAGTATTTCGGCACAAAATCCCC
>JAFZNF010000005.1 GCA_017553025.1 Clostridia bacterium
CCAGGTTTCCGCGTGATAAGAAGGAGGTGCCCGATGTATTTTGACCAACTGGCGCTGGGTATGACGGTGGAAACCGCGCCTGTGAAGATCGAAAAGGAAAAAATGCTGGCGTTTGCCCGGGATTATGACCCCATCCCGCTGCACACCGACGAGGAATACGCAAAAAACACGCCCTTCGGCAAACTGATTGCCCCGGGCGTGATGTCGTTTATGTCGGTATGGGCAAAATACCTCGAAGTCGATTTTTTCGGCGAAGAACTGCTCGCCGGTAAATCTACCAAAATAGAATGGATAAAACCCGTTTTTGCAGATGATGTACTTTATGGCAAAGCGACCGTAACAAACCTTCAAAAGCGGAATATGCGAAACGGTCTTGCGGAAATAACATTTGAAGTATTTAACCAAAACGGCGAACTTGTTCTTACAAATGTTACGGAAGCAATTGTTAAATGCAAAACCGTGTGATACGTGGAATATATAAAAGTCCTTGAGAAATGTCTCAAGGACTTTTTCATACTTCCTTTATTTCAACCATTTCCTGCAGTCTGCCGAAATCGCTTTCAATTCTCTTAAGCGTTTCCCTGTCGGTTACTTCTCTGCCGGAAAAATAAAATTTTATGGCGGTCATTCCTTCTGAATGAAATTCTTCAGTGGGAATAAGCTCTTTAAGGTGGCGTATTGTGCCTTCAATGCCGTCAATAAACCTCATACCCTTCGGGAAAAACTCACAGATTGTATCTTTAAAGAAATTAAAATGCGTGCAGCCCAAAACGAAAACGGAATAGTCCGCAGGGTTTATTTTGCCGAACTCGCCTGCCAGATACTCCTTCATCTCGGGCGCGTCAAACATATTCTTTTCAGCAAAATTTACAAGCTTCGGCAGCGGAAGCAGATCTGTTATATTATTTGTATCATATTTTTGAAGCAAATCGTGCAGTTTTTTTTCGCGCAGGGTAAAAGGCGTTGCGCAAACCAAAACGCGCTTATCTCCCGCAATCGCTACCGCCGGTTTTACCGCGGGCTCCATGCCCACAATAGGTATATCGTTTTCCTCACGGAGCGTTTTTATCGCCGCGCTTGTTGCTGTGTTGCAGGCGATAACAATAGCTTCGGCTCCTTCTTCTCTTAAACTCTTTACAGCTTTTCTCGCAAAAGTAATAATCTCTTCAGCAGGCCTTGAGCCATAGGGAACGTTGTCCAAATCCGCATAATATAAAAACTCAGTTCCGGGCATTTCGCGCATAGCATGATTTAAAACAGAAAGGCCTCCGAGTCCGCTGTCAAAAAAACCTATTTTCATCTTTAAACTTCCTCGATTTAAGTAGATTTCAACTCGCTTTTCTTTATATTTTAACACAATTTTCAGCGGAATTCAATTATTTTAAAAAATAAAATAACTTTTTGTTGTAAATTGTAAATCTACGTGTCCGTATGTAGGTTTACAATAGATGTGTTACATTCCGGCATATTTTCATACGAGTAAACTCATATAAAAATATGTCGGCTAAAAAAGTAGCGAACAGAAACTTTTTGTGTTAAAGTTTAAGTACCACCAAAAACCACGCAGAAAG